>JAXHUC010000052.1:0-40057 GCA_034189805.1 Cyanobacteriota bacterium | reverse complement strand
TGATGATGGCAGTCTTGATTTTGAACCCATCGGGAATGGGACGATGAAGAATCAGCTTGACATCACCAAACTTGGGCAGTGTCAGGCGATTCCCATCAATAGGAAACTTCCCAAGAGATGGAAAGGTTAAAGATCTGTATCGTCCCTTGCCCTTGAATCGAGGTTTACCACTTCTTTTGCCATTGCAGTCACCTTTTAGGTAGCGCGAGAACGCAAGGTCTACTCGCTTGACACAATCTTGCAGCACATGAGCGTGCAGGTCTCCATACCAGGGGCGCTCTTTCTTGAGTTGGACGAGTGAGCGCTTTTGCGAATAGTAATCAGGTCTATTTCTAAGTGTCGGCAGATGACAAACAAGAGGACACGCATTGACAGAGGTTTGATTGCGCTCGTACCAGTCAAATCGACTAGCTAATAAATAGTTGTACTGACAGCACAACATCTCTAGCCACCGCTCCAACTCGGTGGTCTGTGGTTTCGTTGGGCGCAATCGGTATTGGTAAGCTAGCCTCACGGGATGCAATAAGTTAGTGCTTATCTTTGAGCATACACTGATTGTAGCCAATAATCCGAAAAAGTTATGAAGAAAGACTTTGTTTCTAGTGGTCGGTCGGTATCCGACCTGAAAGCTCACCTAGTACTGACAACTAAGTATCGACGCAAGGTTTTCACGGAGGAAATATTGAACCGCTTATCAGCTATCCTGTCCGATCTCTGCCAAAAGTGGGACTGCAAGCTGATAGAGGTCAATGGGGAGTCAGACCACATCCATTTACTCTTTCAGTACTATCCCCAGATGGAGTTGCCAAAGTTCGTCAACAATATCAAGTCCGTTACCAGTCGAAGGATTCGGACCCAGTTCCCAAATGCTGTGGGTAAAGCCCTTTGGAACGAATCCTACTTCATTGCCTCCTGTGGCGGGGTAACGGTTTCTGTCTTGAAGAAATACATCGAAAGTCAAGACCGTCCGACGTGATACTGTGCACCCAACCTGCCATTCTTGAGCCAGTGCGGTCTTGGGGTTTCCCCAAGTAGAGCAACTGGCGTCCCGACTCTCATTTGATGCGGCGCGGAATCTCCAGATTCCTTACATCGCCGCCAAATAGAGAGCGGGGCTGCTGGCAGGGTAGCTCAGATTTCCGAGTCAATCCGAGAATCGGTCAATCTTTGCGCCATAGCACAGAGCATTCAGCGATCGGCATTCAGCCATTAGCAAAAACCTTGCTGTGTCCCGCCTCTCGGTTTTAGATTCATCCTAAGCGTTATGCGCTTTGCTCTACCCGTTCCCACCTCAACTCAAATCAACCTCAAACTCAGTACAAGTAAGAGCTTGAGGTTGATATTAACAATGTTTTGACCCGAAGACTCGCGTCAAGTTTACTTCTTCTAAGCCGATCGAACCCATATATCATGACGCATTGGTGAAAGGTTAAGCAATTTCACCAGATGTCAAGTTGATTGGCTCAAATAGCTCAAACCCTTGCAAACTAGAATTTTCCACGATCCGACTCTTGTACGCAGGGGGTTTGGGGGAGGCGTTTCGTCCCCCAACGGGGGGTTTGGGGGTCTCCCCCCAACTCCGGGTTTTCAGTCGATTCTTGACAGATCGATCGAGTGAATACCACCATTACTTGTCACCCATGACCCCTAACTATTCGCCCAATCCTTCGCCCACGCTAAATTTTTGCGGACGCATTCGATATTCGGGGCTTCCGAATACAGGCGCAACACCGGTTCGGTACCGCTAAACCGAATCAGCAGCCAGCTATCATTGGCGAGGCGGAACTTGTAGCCATCTGCCGTGGAACAGTCGGTGACTGCTTCTCCGGCAATTTCAGCGAGGGTTTGAGTTTGCAGGCGATCGAGTAATTTCGCCCGCACGTCCATGTTCGCCAGAGGTAAATCGATTCGATCGTAAGCCGAGGTAAATCCGGTTTTCTCTTGCAACTGGCGATACAAAACGCTCAAATCTTGCCCGGACTTCACCACCGCTTCGAGAACGTAGAGAGCCGAGAGTAGGGCATCTCGTTCGGGAATGTGTGTATTGTAGCCGATGCCGCCAGATTCTTCCCCGCCAAGCAATACGTCAGCCGAGAGCATCCGATCGGCAATATACTTGTAACCCACCGGCGTTTCAAAAACGGGCAAATCGTAGAGTTTTGCAACCCGAGGCATCAAATCCGAACCGCTGACGGTTTTGACGAGTTCCCCTTTAAATCCCCGTCGCTGGCACAGATGCTCGATCAGAATGGGAATCAGGATTTGCGAACTGAGGAAATTGCCCTCGCCGTCAGAAGCCGCAATGCGATCGCCATCCCCATCGAACACCAACCCCACGACTAAACCCCCTTGGCTGCGGCTGCGATCGCGAGTTTTCTCGAATAACTCACCCAGGTAGCGCGGCAGGGGTTCCGGCGCGCCACCCCCGAAGAGAGGATCGCGATCGCCGTTAATTTCGTCGATCGAAGTTTCGAGGATTTTCTCCAATCCCCCAGCGGCCGCACCGTGCATCACATCGGCAAACACGCTCAGTTTCCCCGATTCGATCGCCCCTCGAATCGCCTCGATATCCACCTTCGTCCGCAAGTCCGCACAAAACTCCGGCCAGGGATCGAACATTTCTAAAGAACCGGGTGTGTCGGCTGCCGGTTCTGCTTCTTCTTCTAAGAGGGCTTCTATTTTCTTCGTCACCTCCGGCGCGACGGAACCCCCGAAAGCACCTTTGACTTTCAACCCCAGATACTGGGCGGGATTGTGGCTGGCCGTCATCACGATCGCCCCCAAGGCTTGGCGGTGGTGGGCCGCCCAACTAAAAGCCGGAGTTGAGGCGTAACCGCTCGAGAGCAACACGTCAAAACCCGCTTTCCGGACAGCTTCTGCGGTGACGCGGGCAAAATCTTCGGCCATGAAGCGGCGATCGTAGCCGACAATAATGGTATTGCTGCCCGTATCGCCGTACATTTGCGATAGCACCCGAGCCGCAATCGGAGCCACGCGGGCCACGCGCTCGAAGGTAAAGTCAGCGGCGATCGTCCCCCGCCAACCATCGGTACCGAATTTGATGGGATTGGTAAACGTTGAAATGGAAGAAGGTTGAGCCATAGTCAATGTTGCCTCGGTGATTTGGGGTCGTCAGTTTGAAGTCTATAGCAAACTCGCCCGGTGTCAATGGAGATTTTCGCGAACCCTGTCAAATTTTGTGCTACAACTATTGAGCGTTGTACTTATCGATTCGAGCCACCGATTTGATGGCGAATTAATATCAGCGCAATTTTGGAAATGCTAACCACAGTTTAGCAATCCAAATCTCGTCAAGTGTGGGAAATGCGATCGTCTCCAAGAGCGAGCGATCGGTATCTCTCTTATTCCCAACTCATTGCCCGAACGGCACGTCTGATATTTGCCATTACACTTTTGTTTGAATTAGGCAAACTGTATTTGCCCCTAAAATCTTCACCGAGGAGTTTTCCATGACCACCAATCTCACCCCAGAAGCTGATTTTTTCCCAGGGACGATCGGGGATGATACGGTTTTCGCTTTCGGTGGAATTGATGTTTTAGTTGGCCTAGAAGGGAATGATTTCCTATCAGGAAATGCCGATGGAGATTTAATCTTTGGTGGCTTGGGAATTGATGTCCTCTTTGGCGGTCAGGGAGACGATACCGTTGCTGGGGAAGAGGATACGGATAACATTGCCGGCGAAGCAGGAAACGATTTACTCTTCGGGAATGTCGGCAACGATTTTCTCTCCGGTGGCGAGGGTTCGGACTCGATCTATGCCGGACAAGGCGACGATACGATAATGGCAGATGCCGATGACGATTTGCTCTTCGGCGATTTGGGAAACGATTTTTTATTCGGCAATGCCGGCAACGACACGATCTACGGCAATGTCGGAGCTGATATTGCCTTTGGCGGCCAGGGAAACGATACCATGTTTGGCGGTCAAAATAATGATTTTCTCTCCGGAGATGTGGGAGAAGACTCGATATCCGGAGATCTCGGCGACGACACCATCGGCGGCGGTGAGGGTTCGGACACCTTGCAAGGAGGTGAGGGTCAAGATTTTATCTCCGGTGGGGAAGGAAACGATCGCCTTCTGGGGGACTTGGGCAACGATACCCTCACCGGAGGTCTCGGGGGCGATGTCTTCGTAATTATTTCCGATATCGGCAGTGCGGATGTCATCACCGACTATATCGCCAACGAGGACTTCTTACAACTCGGCGGCGGGTTGCAGTTCGAGAGTCTCGAAATCGCCCAGGGTACGGGCTTCAATCTCAACGATACGATTATCACCGATGCCACGAGCGGTCAGTTACTCGCCCTGCTGCAAGGGGTGCCGGCCGATACGATTACCGCAGAAAGTTTCAACGTTCCCACGGATATTCCCGGTGGCGACGATAGCGGTGGTGGCGGCGGCGGCGACAGCAGCACCCCCAGCCTCCAAGGTGCGGAACTGTTGGTCGCCGATACTGCTGGCGTTATCGGGACGGTTGCCGCCAGTGGGGCGACGGGTTTTGAGATAACCGGAGTTGTCGATAGTGCCCAAGCAACGATCGAAAATGCCTTTACCATCGATGAAACCGGCGAGTTGACCCTCACCGAAGATGGCGCGACGGCACTCGATGCCGAGGGGGTGAGTTTCTTCGACATCACTGTCAGTACGGGAACCGACGGACAAAACACCCAAACGGGAACGATCCGAGTCTACGGACGAGTGAACCAAGCCCTAGGCGATGCGGAAATTGGTAACGATGAGGATACCAGTTCCGGAGACGGACAAGATACGATCCGAGTCGCACCGGGAACTTACATCGAACCGATTAGTATCAACGAGTCGGTGACGTTGGTCGGGGCCAATGCTGGAGTGGCTGGAAACAGCGAGGATCGCGTCGAAGAAGCGGTTTTGTCTGGCGGTGTCGATATTGTCGCCAATACCTCAAACGTCACCGTCGATGGTTTCGGGATTTCCGGTGCGGGAGTCAATATTGCCGGAACGGATATCGCGATTCAAAATAATAACTTTACGGCGATGACCCAAACGGCGGTGAGTGCTGATGGTTTGGGTAACGGAACGATCTCCAATAATGCGATCGCCCTAGAAACCGCAGGTGCGGCAGTCGATGGTATTACCGTCGATGCGGTTACGGGAGTCACGATCGAAAATAACACTATCAATACTCCCGCTGGGGGAGGTTCGGGAATTGTCGTCGGCAGCAGTACGGCCTCAACCGATATTACCGTTACCAATAACACCATTACCGGGGCAGAGGGGGCGGGAACGGCTAGCACCGATGGCGGCATTACCGTCACCGATGGTGAGGTCACCAGTTTGAGTATTACCAACAACACCGTCAGCGGCTACACGACCGATGGTACGGGATCGCTCCTCTTTGCCACGGGAACGACGATCTCCGAACCCACCCAGCTCTCGATTTCGGGGAATACCTTCGCTCCGAATGCGGTGGTGAGCGCGGCAACGGGGGTTTCCGGTCTCGATCTGGCGGGGAACTTCATCGCTGAAGGTACGCCTTTAACCGCGGCCGATGTCGAACCGACGACGCTGTTCGGGTAAAGGATTTTTCGCCCGCCATCTGCGGTGCTCGCATCCCGTCGATTGCCACGTCCGGCAATTGAACCTATGCTGAGATCGGTCTAGGATGACGTGGGATTCGCTTTCAATCGACCGACAGAGGAAATTGCAGTTCTCGTGCAGTTCTCGATACGGGCGATCGTCCTCTGTGAATTCCGTCCGGACTGGCTGTTTTAGAACTCGTAGGACATGACCTTCAAACAAGCAATCCTAACAGCGCTGACGCTCGTGACGACAGCTCTAATCGGATTGTCATTACTCGGTAGCTGGCAAAAACCGCAAATACAAAGTCAGCTCGAACTCTCTCAGATCGACTTAGTGCTGCAAGCTGCCGAGTGGCAACCGGAAGACCCCGAACTCGCCAGCTTGCGCGATCGCTTGTTTGGTCCGGAAGTATTCGAGGAAGCGCTGACGCAATACGAAGAATCCCGTCAGTCCATTCGCGGCAATATCGCCGAACAGCGCCGCCAACTCAACGAGTTAACCTTGCGGGTGGTTCCCGAAGATGCTCCCGAAAGCAAAGAGGTGCAAGCCAACCTCGATCGACTCACTGCCCTCGAAGATACCTTAGATGTGCGCTTGGGACTGCTGCAAGTGCGGCAAGATCGAATCGAAGAAGCACGCGCGAGTTGGAAAAGGGCGAGCGAACGAACTGCCAATCGCCCGAACACCTCTAATACCGAAGACATTGCCCTAACTCTAGCCGCCCTTTGGAGCGACGAACCGCAACCGTCTCCCAATACCGAAACCCAACTCGAAACCCAACTCAAAACCGATTTAACTGGCTGGTTTCGCAATCGCGCCCTCGAGCGACTCTACCAAGTCGAAGGGCGATCGGATGCCCTCACTCAACTTATCTCCCGAGAACAGCAGCGCGCCGAAAGTGCTGCCTACAAACTCGTCCTGATTAACGGCGTTTCGATCGTCGGATTAATCGTCGGTTTGGGATTGCTCGTCTTCTTGCTCTGGCAGCGATTTGCCAAAGGGAAAGACTCGATTCTCGTCCTCGACGATCGCGCCAAGTGGTCGGTTCCCTGGAATTGGGAAATTGTCGCTCAAGTCGTCGTCCTCGGCTTCTTCATTACCTTCTTTCTCGGACAAACGATCGCCGTTGCCGTCATTTTACCCCTCGCCTTCCAAATTTTGGGCTGGACGACCACCATTGCCGCCCCTCGCCTGCAAGCCTTTTCAATTCTGGCGAGTTACGCATTAGCTGCCTCTGCCGGATTGTTGGTGTTGTATCTGTCCTTAAAACCGTTTTTACCCCTTCCCAAAGATTGGTTTGAGTTTCACCTCAAGGGCAAAGACTTTTTATGGGGTTTCGGGGGATATTTTGCCGCCGTTCCCCTCGTGATTGGCATCTCCCTAATCAACCAACTGATTTGGCAGGGACAAGGGGGCAGCAACCCAATTCTCGAAATCGCCTTACAGGGGCAAGATTGGGTAGCGATCGCCTGTTTTTTCCTCACCGCCTCGATCGCCGCCCCCCTATTTGAAGAACTGATTTTTCGCGGCTTTTTGCTCCCCGCCCTCACTCCCTACGTCCCCGTTTGGGGAGCGGTGATTCTCAGCAGCCTGGTCTTTGCGATCGCCCACCTGAGCCTATCCGAAGTGCTACCCTTAGCAACATTGGGCATCGTTCTGGGCACAGTCTACACCCGATCGCGCAACCTCCTCGCCCCCATCCTCCTCCATAGTTTGTGGAACGGCAGCACCTTGCTCAGTTTGTTCGTACTCGGCAGTAGCGCGAATTGAGAGCCTCGGGGGCTTTGGGGGCTTCGGGAGAGGAAGACAAGGGGACAAGGAGACAAGGAGAATTTTGCATTTTTAATTTTTAATTTTGCATTCATTCTCCCCCATCTCCCTCACCTCTCCGCGTCCGGAGCGTCCCCGCGTCCCCGCGTCATCTTCTTCCCCCCATTCCCTACCAATTAACCAGAAACAGGAACAACAACCGTGAAAATCCTGCATCTTTCCGACATCCACATGGGCAGTGGCTTTTCCCACGGACGGACGAATCCAGAAACGGGATTGAATACCCGACTCGAGGATTTCGTCACCACTCTCGGTCGATGTATCGATCGCGCCCTCTCCGAACCGGTGGATTTGGTGTTGTTCGGCGGCGATGCGTTTCCCGATGCCACCCCTCCTCCGTACGTCGCCGAAGCCTTTGCCAGCCAGTTTCGCCGATTGTCGGAGGCGAATATTCCCACGGTGTTGCTGGTGGGGAATCACGATCGCTATTCTCAAGGCCAAGGAAGCGCCAGTTTGTGTATCTACCGGACGTTGGGCGTACCGGGGTTTATTGTGGGCGATCGCCTCGAAACTCACCGCATTACCACCCAAAACGGCCCGGTGCAAATCGTGACGCTGCCTTGGCTGACTCGTTCCACCTTGCTGACGCGCCCGGAAACCCAAGGTTTGCCGATTTCCGAGGTGAATCAACTGCTCGTCGATCGCCTGCGGGTCGCCCTCGAAGGGGAAATTCGCCAACTCGACCCGGACGTGCCGTCGGTGTTGCTGGGGCACTTAATGAGCGATAACGCCACGTTTGGAGCCGAACGGTTTCTGGCAGTCAGTCGCGGGTTTACCATTCCCCTTTCATTACTCATTCGCTCTCAATTCGATTACGTTGCCCTCGGTCACGTCCACAAACACCAAAACCTCAATCCCAACAACGATCCCCCGATTATCTATCCGGGGAGTATCGAACGGGTGGATTTTAGCGAAGAGAAGGAGGATAAAGGCTACGTCTTAATTGACTTGGAACGGGGTCGCGCGGATTGGGAATTTTGTCCCCTCCCGGTGCGATCGTTCCAGACGATTACTGCGAACGTGTCCGAAGCCGAGAATCCCCAAGCCGAACTCCTCAAAGCCATTGGCAAAAAAAAGATTCGAGATGCGGTAGTGCGCCTCTCCTACAAAATTGGGGCCGAGGGGTTAGAAAGTATCGAAATGTCCGCATTGCACGAAGCCCTCAAAGAAGCTCACACCTACACCATTCACCCAGAACTCGTCAGCCAACTCGCCCGACCTCGGGTTCCCGAATTGGGGATCGGTCGCAGTATCGACCCCATCCAAGCTTTGACCACCTATATCGAAAATCGCGACGACCTGCAAGAAATTCAGTCGGATTTGCTCGCGGCCGCCCAAAGTTTGCTCTCGGCAGAGGAGGAGGTTTGGCAATGTCCCGTTGAGGTGGGGGCAAATCTAACGGAGGAGGCAGAGACCTCAGACGATCGCCCTCAAAACCAATTACGCTTACTGTGACGGGTTGCTCTTCGGGTAGACTCACTCGGTTGGACTTTTGCGATATGTAGCGAACGATGATGGAACAGGTCACAAAGCACGTGGGTTTATTAACACGATCGAGAACACCAGTTTTTTTCATTCTGGGTTTGACGATCGCTCTGTTGCCATCTCCCGCTTTCGCCAATGCGTTAACACCACTGGTACCGGTGGTGTTAACGCATCTTTTGGTTGGCAATCTATTTATTGGTTATATCGAAGGCTTCGTGCTAGCAAAATGGTTTCGCATCCCCCGCGGCCCAACCACTGCGATAGTGGTTCTGGCCAACTACGCATCTGCTTGGGCAGGTTTGTTCTTGCTCTTCAATCGGCTGTCAGGGATAGCGAACGTTACCTTTGAAAATGCTTATTTCTGGGTTGGTTTGTGCGTTATTTTAGCTTTTTTGCTGACGCTACTGGTTGAGTATCCCTTCTTTTGGTTCCTACTGCGAAAGCAAGAAAAAGCCGTCCGACAATCTCTCAAAGCAACGTTGGTCGTTCATTGCATTAGTTACGCCCTTTTATTTGTTTGGTACGGTGTCAATAGCCCCGTCAGTCTGGTGACTCAACTCGATGTCGTCTCCGTTTCCGGGCTACAACCCCAAGAAGAATACGTTTTGTATTTCATCGATGCCGATGGCAAGCAAGTGGTTCGATCGGATCTCGAAGGGAAGAATCAAGAGGCGATCGCCCAAATCGATCGAGATTATCGATGGCCGCAATTGTTTGCTTGTAAAAATGAAGAGAAACAGGAGAAAGGGGAAGAGGAGCAGTTCGACTTATCCGTCGGGGATTCGAGAAACAACAAGCAGCTTATTTTGTCTGATTTTGCCGCTTCTATTCCAACGACCCGGACACGCGATTGTCACGTGACTTTTCTTGGAGAAGTTCCCAAACTCACAGACAATACCAATTGGGACTATCATATTCGGTCGTTTGATACCGCAGGCATTCGGGGTGAGAATGAGAAAGAGAATTTAAGCTTCAATTTTGCCTTGGAAACGCTCTTCATCTCTTGGCCGGTGAAACATGCAACTCACCTCGAAGGCGATTATGCCGTCTTTGAACTCGATGGCGATCGCATCTATATTCTCCAGCCTCAAGAGAAGAAAATCGCATTGATTACCCGAGGTCAAAACCCCATTGTCGTCAAGCCCAAACTCTAACAGACCCACGACAGCACCAATCTTCAAAAACTTCATACCCCAAACCTACTGATGCCCATGATGCCCAGCCAAACACCGACAATTCTCGCCCTCGATTTCGATGGCGTTCTGTGTAACGGTCTCATCGAGTATTTTCAGACGGCATGGCGTACCTACTGCCAAATTCACTCGCTAGAAAATCTCACGCCGCCCGAGGGGTTGGCCGAATCGTTTTACCGCCTGCGTCCGGTGATTGAAACGGGCTGGGAAATGCCCGTTCTAATTCAGGCACAGTTACAGGAAATTCCCGAAGCGGAGATTTTGCAAAATTGGGGGGCGATCGCCGAAACTCTCGTCGCGAAGTACGATCTCGATAAGGCAGCAGTGGCCGCACAACTCGATCGCACTCGAGATGAGTGGATCGCGACGGATTTGTCGGGATGGTTGAGTTTGCACCGATTCTATCCAGGGGTGGTGGAACGGTTGAAACAGGTTATCGATTCGGAGGTGCTTCCGGTTATCGTCACCACCAAAGAAGGACGTTTCGTGCGATCGCTGCTGGCGGGAGAAGGGATAGAACTGCCGCCCGATCGACTTTTCGGCAAGGAAACCAAAAAGCCGAAATACCAAACCCTGCGAGAACTGCGCGATCGATACACCACCCCGGAAGGCCCTCCTACGATCTGGTTTATCGAAGACCGCTTAAAAACTTTGCAGTTGGTGAGCCAGCAACCGGATCTCGATTCTGTCGGGCTGTTTTTAGCGGACTGGGGATACAATACGCAGTTTTCTCGAGATTCTGTAGCCAGCGATACTCGAATCTGCTTACTTTCCTTGAAAGGCTTCTGTCAAGATTTTGTAGAGTGGCTTTAAGGAATTTGCCCGATCGAGGCGAGGATCTGTGGAACTACGGAATCCCCGGTCTTTAAGTATTTATACGTATTTAATTCTGCCGGGTGAAGCGTCGCTCGAAGAATATACGAGTGTATAGCACTACATGAGTACTTAACTTGCAAGAAAATGCAGATGGGGCTTGAAAATGGCAAAAATTTGCTTTTCCAAAATCCCTAAAAACACGGATGACAAAGTGGGAATGCACCAATAAGATTTAAACTTGAATCCATCCAACAAGCAAATCGCAAGTAAAGTAACTAAAAAGTCAGGCAAAAACACTGAAAAAATACCCTTGGCAGCTTTGCAATATCTAAGCTAAGATTCCAAGGAAATCACCATGACAGTCGAAGCCAAAGCGTATAAAAATATCCATAGCGATTGTTTGAGTCGTTGGAGGTCGAAGACGAGCTATTTAGATATAAGCCTAAAATAGCCAACTTTTAAAATGTTGACCAAAAGCAGCAATCGATATCTTCTGTCAGATCGGTTTGTACGAATTTATCTTTCTCGCAACTAAGCGGGCTAATGAGTTAAGTAATATCGACGCGACTTAGTGTCCGTTGAAACGGGAATTGGTGGGTGTCGAGCAAGCGATTAGATCGAGTCGAGCAGCCATAGATTTTGGGTGTTTTACCCGGAATGCAGGTCAACGACAAAAGCAAGTTTGAAGTAACTAGGAAATATCTAAGGAGCAAAGAATATGTCAGTTTTTGTAGGAACGCCAGGCGACGATGAAATCAGAGGAGATTCTTCAGACGACGTTCTCAGTGGTGACGCTGGCTTCGACATCATCAAAGGAAAAGGTGGAGATGATGAAATCTCTGGCGGAGCAGATAGCGATTTTCTAAAAGGAAATCGCGGGCAAGACACCATTGATGGTGGTGACGGAGCTGATGTTGTCGGAGGTGGCTCTGGTGCTGATTCTGTTTTCGGCGGTGACGGATCGGACGTTGTCAATGGTGGCGACGGAGCGGATGTTGTCGATGGTGGCGACGGAGCTGACATTGTTAATGGCGGTCGAGGAAAAGATACAATCTTTGGTGGCAGAGGACGCGACATTATTGATGGTGGCTCCGGTGACGATGTGATTGATGGCGGCGCAGGTGCCAACACTATTGAAGGTGGAGATGGAAACGACTCCATTCTCGGCGGTCAGAAGAGCGACTCTCTAAAAGGCGGCACTGGTGCCGATACCATCGACGGAGGAGATGGAGCCGACTTACTTGCTGGCGGACGCGGAGCTGATGTTCTCGATGGGGGAGATGGAGCCGATACTCTCCGAGGCGGACGTGGAGCGGATATTCTCGATGGAGGAGATGGAGCCGACTTACTCTTTGGTGGAGAAGGCCCCGACACGCTAACGGGTGGTATGGGAGACGATACTTTCGTCGCTCAAGCTGGAATGGGTATCGATACCATCACCGACTTCACCCCAGGTGAAGATATCCTTCAATTGCGCGGCTTTGCCGATGATACCCTGCGGGCGGAATTCAGCTCGGTCAGCGGTCCTGGAGATATCGCTGGCGAAGATGCTCTGATCGTCTACGACAGCAGCAGCGGTCTGGTATACTACAACCCCGATGGCACGGTTCAAGGAGACGAGCAAGCGATCGCCAAGCTCGATCCGGGTCTGAGCCTCGATGAAGGTGATTTTGAAATCATCTAGAACGTCCATCTGGCACGATCGACTTTCAGTTTTATGCTGTGCTTGAGAAAGCATTCGAGTCGTAGGTTTTCATACCAGAGTCGGCTCGAATGCTTTACTTAATATTGCACTCAGTACGAGCGCGATACTATGCACGGAGTCGCTACGCGAACGACCGTCAGCCTTCAGGCAAAAGCTTGTGAAAAAAAGTTGATGAAAGCTCGCTTGTCGCTTTATAAGTCGCTTTGCAACTGCTTTGCAAAATGTCCGGCACGTTTAATGCGTATTGCTATATCGCAACGACTCATTTCCGATTACATCTCGCGGTCATCTAAGGTGCAAGTATAAAATTGCCGTATCCAAGCTCTAAAATAACGATCTCGCAAATATCGGACGAATCTCGCCGAGAGCGAACGGCATCCTCTCCAGAAGAAGCGGGAGAAAACGGCATCGATTTCTACCAATTGGGTTTAGCGCAACACCAGCGAGGTCAGCTCGAAGCCGCCGAAAAAAGCTACCGACAGGCGATCGAAATTTTAGATGCCACCGATCGCGATCGACTCTACATTTACAATAATTTAGGCTGCGTTCTCGTTGCCCGAGAGCAATTTGAAAAAGCCATTGTCGTTTATCAAGCCGCCCGCGAGATCGATCCCAAATTTGCCCCCCTCTACAATAATTTGGGTCGTTTGTGGTTGGCGCGTGGCAATCTCGATCGGGCGATTGTGGCTTACCGTTACGTCCTCGAACTGGCTCCCAACAACACCCTCGCACTCCACCATCTCGGTAAAGCTTTACAAAAACAGCAACACCACGCCGAAGCCCTCGCCTGTTTCCAACAAGTTCTCCAACTCGACGACAGCGGTAGTCCCAGTACCCTCGGGGAATGCGGTCGGTCTGCCCTCGCATCCGGTCAGATCGATCGAGGGTTTGCCTATCTCCATCGTGCCGTCGCACTTCAACCCGAGTGGGTGGCGGCGTACTCTCGTCGGATGGCCCAACTGGTTGCCGACAACGATCTCGATCGAATGCGGCAAGCGAGCGGTCGATTGCTCGCAGCGTTGGAGAACGACCCCGACGACCCGCAAGTGCGGGAGTCCGTCAGCCGACATTTGATGGAAGTCTATTTCTATCGCGGTCGCGTCGAGTTTCAGGTGGGTTGGGTCGATCGCGCGCGCGAAGACTATCTCAAAGCTAAAGCCATCTGGTCTAACCATTCCCAACCCAACCATTCCCAAATTGAGGCGGAACTCCAAACCTGCGAGGTCGAACGACAGCGCCTCGAAGCGCGTCAACGGGATTATCGCGATCGCCCCGAAGCACTCCCGCCCACTCTACCTCGAGGAATCTATCCATCGACTCGCGCCTGGTGGTTGGCGACGGGGTTGGACGCGCGTCATTATATTAGCGTTACTGGGAACACCCAGGAAGCAGCAACCCCAGAATCTTGCCCTACCCCACCGAATTTCGGCGACCCTCCCTGTGCCGGTTTGAACTGTTCTCGGTGTTTGGATCGTATTTCGCGCCAATTCAATCTCGATCGCCTCGAAACGGGAATTTGGCGTTTTGGGGAAGGAGATTCCGTTGCCGCCCCACCACCAGAGCAGTTCGTAGCAACAATTCCCGACGGTCGGGTTTGGATGATGCCCCAGGAAAACTGGTGGCACGTTTGCGAAGCGATCGCCGTTATCTCTCCAGATAACCACCTGCTAGCGGATGTCTCGCGAGAATATCCCGGTCAACTTCCCGGCTGCGATCGCCACGACCCCCGACAACATCGCATTTTTCGCCAGGAAACGTTACCGCCGCCCGAGCGAATTCGGGGAACTGTTGCTGTGGTGGGCGGACTGTCGGCAAATATTTATTTCCACTGGATAGTCGATGTTTTGCCGAAGTTAGATCTGCTGCGAGAAAGTGGGTTCGAGTGGGAAGATATCGATTATTTCTTATTCAACGAAATTCGCCAGCCGTTTGCTCGAGAAAGCTTGCAGCGATTGGGGATTCCCGAATCCAAAATACTCCAGAGCGATCGCCACCCGCATGTAATAGCCGATCGGCTGGTAGTTCCATCTTTCCCCGATCGTTTGGGTTGGGCTTCCCCAAGGACGATCGACTTTTTGCGCCGGACGTTCCTGCCCGATCGACCCTCACATACTCCCACACCAGAACGGATCTACATCAGTCGCGCGCAAGCTGGATACCGTCGCCTTTTCAACGAAGCAGAAGTCGTCGATTTTTTGCAAGGGTTGGGTTTTGTTTCTATCCGCTTAGAAGACCATTCTTTAGATGAGCAAGTTCGCCTATTTTCTCAAGCCAAAGTAATATTATCGCCCCATGGTAGCGGCTTAACTAATATTATCTTTTGCCAGCCTGGAACCCAGGTCATCGAGTTAGTTTCCCCTCACTACACTCGACATTACTTTAGTGCTATCTCTCGCCAGTTAGGACTGGTACATTACATTGTTACCGCCCAAACTTTAAAGTGCTCTCCCTTACGAGAATGGATTTATCCGAGTTCTTTAGCAGAAGATATTCTCGTCGATTTAGAAAGATTACAGAAAATTTTAACTGAATATGTTAAACTATGCCCGAATTCTGGCTCTTCCTGCATCCCAGAATTAGACCGTACCCCCTTCAAGCCTATGTCAGTTTCCGATCGCTCTTCGTCTCCTGCCCTGCGTCTGTTCGAGCAAGCTGAGTTACGTTTCGATCGTCGAGAATTCGATGCTGCTTTCAGAATTTGTCAAGAAGCGCTCAAAGTCGATGGAAATTTCGCTCCGGCGAGCAAGTTAATGGGAAATATTTTACTCGCTCGCGGACAAGTCGAAGAAGCCCAAAAATATTACGTTCGGGCGATCGAACTGAAACCAAATTATGGAGAAGCGTACGCAAACTTAGGCAGTCTCGCCGCTCGCCAGAAAGACTGGAAATCATCCATTGCCTACTATCAAAAAGCGATCGCCTTACAACCGGATCTGACCGTCGCCCATCGCAATCTGGCTAAAGTTTGGCAAAAACTCGGCAAAAATGCAGAAGCGATCGACTCGCTCTACAGTGCCTACGAACTCGACCCACAAGGCTACAAACCCGAGGAACATCTCAACTTGGGAAATACCCTATTCGAGCAAGGTCAGTTGAGTCAGGCGATCGCTTGTTACCAACGGGCGCTGAAATTAAACCCCCACTTAGTCGGCGCTTACCAAAATCTCGCCGAAGCCCTCACCCGCCAAGGCCGCTTTCAAGAAGCCAACAACTACTACCGCCACATCGTCCGTCAGGATTTGACTCAACCCAAACTCCCGACTCGGATCGAGAGAATCTCAGAGCAGCGTCAGGAAATTCCCTCACCTCCCTCTCAAAATCCCCTGGAGATCTCCTCCGAGGCTTCTGCCTATCCCCTCAACCCGGAAACTTCTCCCTGGTTAGCCCTAGCAGCTTACGAATTTATGGGGCGCGTCCTCGAATCCCAGCAGGATGTCAACCGCGCCTATCAAAATTTAGGTCAGGCCATCCAACGGCACGAAAAACTCTACGAGGAAGGAGTTCGATATCGAGAAACCGTACGCATGTTGGCTACGGGAACGTCACCCGATAGTGCCGATGTTTCCGAGGCGGGGGGATTGCGACGCTGGTTTTCGAGTTTGGTCGGTTTTTTGAGCGGCGGTCCGAAAACCGAGCCATCTTCCCCGAATCTCCTGCCGCCAGCATTGCCCGACCGGCGTAAGCCCAGTTCCAATCAGCTCGAATTGGGATCGACAGATTCGATCGCCGAGGAATATGTCGAGACGGGCAATGCCTTACTCGCTCACGGAGAAGTCAACCGAGCGATCCGATGCTACCAGCGGGCGATCCATTTAAACCCCAAATTGGAAGAGGCCTACCAGAAATTGGGAGATGCCCTCAGCCAAAACGATCGGCCCGCAGAGGCGCTGATGTACTATCGCCAAGCTCGAGAACTCAGGGAGATGGGAACCGATCGCCCGACGGAAACCCTCAATGGTGCTGGGGAATTCGAGCCGTCTTCGACGAATGGTACGAACGAAATCGTGGAGACGATCGAACCCTTGTTCGAGTTGTCTCAATTGCCGACAACCGACGAAACGACCAGCTCATCCGAACCGCTGTTTTCTGAGAACGTCACCGAGAAAGAAGCCGAAAAACCCTCTCTAGATCTCGCTCCCAAGGTCGCATCCCCCCAACCCACCTCGCCCGAACCGAGTCCGAGCGATCGCGTCGTCGCCTACTTGCGCTTGGGCAGCCTCTACATCCAGCAACAGCAATGGGAGGAAGCTCTCGACACTTACACTCAAGCTCTCGAAATCGAGCCGGAATTGTGGGAAGCTCGAGAACGCCTCGGGGATATTGCGATCGCGCGGGAACAATGGCAAGAAGCCGAACGCTGCTATCGAGCGGTGTTAGAGGTGGAACCGCACGCTTGGCAGGTTCACAACAAACTCGGAGACGTTCTCCAGGCTCAAGGTCAGCTCGACGAAGCGATCGCCGCCTACCGACGAGCGGCCGGATCGCTGGCTTATTAATCGTCTGCTGATGCGGTGAAAGTCCCTTCTAACTCGAAAAAATACGGTGAGAAGCTCGCCCGATCGCATCATCGCGCAACTCTAAGTTTCGATGGGGCGATCGAGTGGCAGAATAGCTATAGATCTACACCGACCGATCGCTAACCAATTGTTCGATCCTCTAGCTATAAAAGCTGTACGATAAACAAAAGGGATGCACCTCCTTTCCTTAGCGATCGCCCTTATCGAACGAAGGACAATACCGTTGAGTAACTCCAATCGGTTAGAAGCGACAGAATATCTCTGCTGGGCGATTTCGGCAGCCGGTTCCGCGATGGCTGCCGTTTCGGGTCAACTGCTCTACGCAACCGTTCCCTTGTGTTGCTCGCTTTTGCTGAATTTAGTCAACCGCCGCCGACTCAACGATTGGAGACAGCGACAAATGATGGGGGCGATCGTCCGCGTTCACCAGCAGGTTTCCCAAGATCTACAACTCCTCGAGCGACAGGTACGGGGAGTGCCCGCCTCCGTTGCTCCCGAGACCAACTCTTCAACCCCTTTAATCAGTCCGGTAGAGGCGACCCCGAGCAAAGCTCGGCTATCGCAACTCGACGATTTACAGCTCGTCTATCAAGAAATCGTTCAGCTACAAGAACAATATGCGAGTTTGCGAGATTCTTTAGCTGGGGCGATCGACTATTTAAATAACGCTCACCTGGCCACCAAAATGAGCGTTCTCGAACAGGAAATCGATCGACTCTACAGCCACCTCCGACTGATCCAACAACAAATCGATAGCGGTCATTCCCTAGAACCCCACACCGATTCGATCTCCCCGACTGGAGAATCTGCGACCCTAACATCCGACCTCGAAACCCCCATCCAAATTTTAAGTTCGCAGTGGGTGGGAGAATACGAACCGATGGTGGCGGCCTACTCCCCCGCTCCCGCACCCTCTTTTACCCTCCACGCCAAAAAAGAAGTCTTACACTCCGAGCCTGCCGCAGAAGCAACGGACTCGTGCCAATCCTCCAGCACGGCAATCGTGCTGCCGAGTTTCCATAACGAACCATCTCCGGACACCGACCTCGAAAGCGAGCCTACTACCGAATCTGGAGGACTGCTCCCCCAAACTCCCCTTAATTCCACCCCGACTTGGGAATGTGTCGCCACCCTCACCGATCATTCCGATTGGGTGAGCGATTTAGCCATTTCCCCCGATAGTCAAACCCTGATTGGCAGTAGCTTCGATAAAACCCTGCAACTGTGGAACCTCGAGAACCACGAGGCGATCGCGATTTTAGCCGAGCATACCAGTCCGGCGATCGCGATGGCTCTGGCTCCAGACGGCACGCTCCTCGCCAGTGGCAGTTGGGATAAAACCATTAAACTGTGGGATTTAGAAAAGCAAAAATCGATCGCCACCCTTACCGACGACTCGGAAACCGCCGGGTCCGTCCGATCTCTGGTGATTAGTCCCAACGGGCAAATCCTGGCGAGCGGTTGGTTCGACCAAACGATTAAATTGTGGAAGCTCAAAGCTGGGGGGAAACGCAAGCGCGCGAGCGCCACTTTCCTCGGCAGCTATACCAAGCATTCAGGCCGAGTCGATGCGATCGCTTTTAGTCCCGACGGCAAACTCCTCGCCAGTGGCAGTGCGGATGGGGCGATCGAACTGTGGCAGATCAACACCACGGGGAAACCCCTCCAGGATTTGACTCGGACTTTTGCCGAAACCTCAGAACCCGTGACGGATATTGCGTTTAGCCCCGATGGCAAGCTGCTCGCAAGCGGCAGCCGCGATCGAACGATTCGCGTGTGGGATGTGGCCAGCCAAGAATTGGTCTATCAACTTGCCGGACATTCCGGTGCGGTGATGGCCGTCGCATTTTATCCCGATGGTGAAGTCCTAGCCAGTGCGAGTACCGATGGCACGATCGGATTGTGGCAGCTCGGCAACGGCCAGCTTCTCGAAACCCTTAGCGGTGAAGCCGGAGCGCTCATGTCCGTGGCGATCGATCCCCAAGGTCAAAAAATAATTGGTGGCAGCGCTGAAGGCATCATTAAAGTTTGGCAGCGAATTGAGACCCCAGATTAGCGATCGCCGTTTTTGGGTTCAGCCGCAGACAGTCATGCCCGTTCTCAGTGAAGTTTGGGCTGTTTCACAACGACCGCCATATTGATTAAGACACTTGTGAAAGTGTGCTTCGGGAGCGTCAGGAGCTGGGGTAGCTCTCGGAGGCTAGGGAGGAAGAGACAAGGTGACAAGGAAGAATGTGCGTATCTTGCATTTATTCTCCCGTTTCTCCCCTAGCTTCCCCCGCTCCCCTTCACTGGTGTCTTAATACTCCTGACTATAGCCTGACATGATTTTCAACTTCCTGTGAAGGAGAGCGAACCGAGCTGACGTGTCAAGCGCGAATTATCCGCTCGGTTGCCCCTTGATTCATCTTCTTGAGTCTGGGGTAGCCACTGTGCCAGATACCAGGTTAAACGTGACATTACCTACACTTCAGATAGGCGATCGAAAGTGAGTTTTACTTCTAGAAACTCACTTTCAGTTCAAGAAAAAGTAAGAAAAGTCAATCCCCAAAATCTAGGATTTATATTTTAAGATTTATGGGTAATTTATATTACTACGGACAGTGCGGCGAGCGAACACCTTCCAATTTTCAGTGAATCTTCGGTCGCTCAACTTTGGTTTTTCTCTTGCTTATGCATTTTCCTCCGTGATTTTACCGTTATTTTACATACCGTCGATTAATAAATCGTTTTGATGAAGTTTGGGCAAAGTGACTAGTTGTTTGAGAAAGTGCATGGCACAATTCAAATCGAGGTCAGGTTGTGTTTTCGTCAATCTTCTCTCATATTTACCTCTATTTCTATTGGTATTCATAGATATTACAACCGATCGACTTGGTTGCACTTATGATTTCTTGAAATTGATTTTGAGGTAAATAGTGACAAGTATTTCTGTCAGTTGAATTATGCAGAACTAGTTAAGTGCGAACAGAAAGAAAATTTCTGGGATGCATCGCTCGCAAAAAAAATTACCACAGGTGAAGTCATGGTTGCGTTAGTTGGAAAATCCTCAAGCTTTTGGTCGAAGATTGTCAAATATTCCCAAAGAAGCCTGGGTTGTTCGCTCAGAGATTACAAATTATTTCTGATGCGAAAGTTCGCTCGCATCGAATTCATCCGCGACTGGGTTGTCGCTCGTTGTAAATCCCAGAGTCCGGCGCTCGAGCTGAGTCAATCTCGCACTTCTATTTTTCAAAATGTCAATGTCGATGAAGCCGTTTCGGCCTTACAAACCGACGGATGTCACCTCGGAATCGACTTACCTGCGGATATCTTGCAAGAACTACAAGATTTTGCGAAAACTGCAACTTGCTACGGCGATCGAAATCCGGAATTAGGTTTTAAGTACGATCGCAAAGAAAGCGCCGAAGCCGAAGCCGGTCAAAAATTTAAGCTGGGCAGTTATATGGACACTACGGAATATTGTCCGGCTTTCCAGAAGCTGAAAAACGATCCTGTCTTACTTGCCATTGCTGCGAAATATTTAGGAACCGAACCTCTCTATGCAGAACACGAACTCTGCTGGAGTTTCCCCGTCCCGGCAACGCCGTTCGAGCAACTCAAAGCCGCTCAAGTTTTTCATTACGACATCGATGATTATCGGTGCGTGAAGTTCTTCTTCTACTTAACGGATGTGGATACTGCGGATGGCCCCCACGTGTGCATTCGGGGAACGCACAAGAATAAAAAGTGGCTCCATCAGATTATCGGCGAACGCTGTGCGAGTATTGACGATGACAAGCTCGTCGAGCAATATGGACCCCAGAACGTCGAAACCATTGTCGGAAAAGCGGGTTCGGGATTTGTCGAAGATATCTTCTGCTTCCACAAAGGGACGCTTCCCAGCCAGAACGAACGCTTGCTATTGCAGATAGAATTCACCATGCATAAGTACAAAGGTCTGCGATTCTGCTAGTCTGAGTCGGCTACTCAATTCTCGAGATTGCCCGCCAATCGACTGACAGGTTTGATTTTTGCCTTCTCATGCCCAAATCCCTTTTCTCGAAACCGGAGAAGGGATTTTTTGATGTCGAATCCAGGGTCGGGTTATGACAACTGTAATCGATCGCCGATACTCAGCGAGCCAGCGGTGACGATCTGGGCCCCGACGGCCGTTTGAGCGTGACCGAAATGCTTCTGGAGCGCGGAAAATAAGGGGATATCCCGCTCGCCAGACTCTGGATGCACCTCAATATTGACGCAGCGACCGATGCGGGCGGAAATGTCAATTTTGGCCGCTCCTAGGGTAATGCTTCGACCCACCCAGTTAAACTCTTCCCACGGGGCTACTCCGTCGATGACGATATTAGGACGAAAGCGGCGCGGGTCGATCGGTTGTCCGACGGCTTCACCGATTGCGTCGAGGGTGGCTTGACTGAGGAGGGAAACGTGAACCCGATGGCGATCGGGATAGCGAGTATCTCCCGTATGCGATCCGACCAAACGTACCGGGTTGGGGCGAGGATGTCTGGCTTTTTCGGTCGGGGTGAGGGTTGTGAGGTAGTCGCTGAAAAACCGATCGATCCGATCGCGATCGGTTTGAGTCTCGACCGTTAAAACCTCAGTTCCGTTCTGGCAAACCCGGAGGCGATCGGTTAGCGCGTCGTAGTGGCAATTGAGGGCGGCCAATCCGGGCCAATCGTTTTGGACGGCAAAGTGCTTTTTCGACATCCAAGGCACTCGAACATCCTCAGCGTGCCGTGCAGTCTTTTTGACATCCTCAAACATCAGAGCAAACGCCCGATCGCCCCGAATTCCCCGATCGATTTCTAACTCGACGCGATCGACGCTTTGCGGTGTCAATCCTTTAATCGGATGCACGAAAATTTGCGTCACTTTTGGTTGTGTTGCTGACATCGTTATACTTTGTCGAGTTTATCTACATTCGATCGAAACGAGCGCGCGTCCAAAACTCAGGATATATTAGGAAGCCGCCAGAACCCTAAACGTCACCGAATGAGATGGCTTTGGGTTCGAGAGCGATCGAGATTTTCGATCGCGTACCGAATTTTATAATAAATCCCGATCGGCTGTGTTTATATTTTGAAACATTTGGCAGCGTTTCTAGTCCTCTCTACTCCTATCTACTCTGGCATTCATGTATCGGTCTCTCGGCTTATTTCTATAGGTAGATGTAAGTTACAACGTCAGCAACTAGCATGATGCTATCAGCTTCGATCGTAACTAGAGTTCAAATATAAGTGCGATCGCAAATGCTATTGCGATCGACCCGTTTATGACTCTTGTAAATTAATTTTTTGAGCATAGAGACTAAAAAAATTCGTTAAAAATTGATTCAATACCATCTATGCCAAAGCGTTCCGGAATGTTTTATCAAATATCGATCGAACTTCAATCGTCATTATCGATCTAGAAGAAAGCTGTAAGTACTGTATTGTTCTCAATCAAAAAATCAATCAAAAAAAAATGACTTTAAGACAACAGAAAAGGGCCGTAGGTGTATTTCCGACTCGAATCGATACGGAAACGGCTTTGCGAGAACTCAAAAATAATAACTTTCCCATGGAACAAGTCTCTGTCATCGCTCGCGAGACAGATGGCGAGCTAAAGGTTGGCAAAACTCACGTCGAAGAAGTGGGCAACAAAGCTGACGAAGGAGCGGCAACGGGAGCGGCAGCAGGTGGCGCGGTCGGCAGTATTACGGGCTTGTTAGTTGGTCTGGGAACGCTAGCCATTCCTGGAATTGGACCGGTGATGCTGGCTGGCGCGACGGCGACAACTTTGGCGACAACCTTGACGGGAACGGCAATTGGGGCGGCGGCTGGCAGTCTGGTCGGAGGTCTAGTTGGTTTGGGAATTCCCGAAGAACGGGCGAAAGTCTACGGCGAGTGCATCTCTCGAGGGGAGTATTTAGTTACGGTCGAAGGGACGGAAGCAGAAATTATCCAAGCGGAGAAAATTTTGCGCCACTTCGATATTCAAGAGTGGGGCGTATATCAGTCTTCCGCTTCTGGCACGACACAAAGACCGGGTCGAACCATCGGCGTTTTCTCAGATCGTCAAAAAGCCGAATCCGCGATCGAGGCGCTGCACGGTGCTGGATTGCCGATGGAACAGGTGACGGTACTTTCGCGCGAACCGATTTACGCGAACCGAAGTCCCGCTCCGATGGCTTACCACAAGTTTAATGATGTGGATTGGGGAGTACCTGAAGATCGCTGGCAAATTTTGGGCGATCGCTTCAATCGAGGTGAATATATCGTCGCCATCGCCGGGACTCCGAGTCAAATGGAGAACGCCCAAGGGATTTTGAACCGTTTCGAGAGCCAAGAAACCGTTCATTACGAGCCTCTGAGCGCTCGCGGCCCTGTATGAAAACGCGGAGTTTGTCGAACGATACTCCGTATGGATTCATCCGGTGGAGGGCGATCGAGCGGACAAGATCGATCGCCACCCTCAAGACAACCTCACCGATAAAGACGACATTCTCCCTCAAACCAAGAAACGAACAAGCCCTCAGAAAAAGCCAGAAGAAGGTAATCCAAAGAATGAAAAGATTAAGTGCAGTTTTACTATCGAGTATCGTTCTCATGGGTGCGACAGCTTGTCGGGAAGTCGCCAGAACGAGTGCGGACGCGCCGGATTCGGTAGAGGAAACTCCAGAGGTTCTCGAAGCCGATGAAGCGCAAGATACTCAAGAGGACGCGCAAAATTCAGTCCGCCAAGATCAGCTCGATTCTGATATTCGAGCGCGGGAAGAACGCAATGACTTAACAGGTGGAGATGCGGAGCGAGCCGATAGCGATCTCGCCAGTGAAGTCCGCTCCAAACTCGAAGCCAACTTACCCGCAAGTGCCCTAACCATTGAGGCCGAGGACAGTGCTGTGACCATCACCGGAACGGTTCCCACCCAAGAGCAGTTCGATCGAATCGAACCTCTGGCCAAGGAAATTAAGGGCGTAATGATGGTTACGAATGAGGCGATCGTCGCGCCTGCGGTTCCCGAATAAAGTTAACCTGCGGGCGATGGCGAGCGGATGGTTAACATCGGCTGAAAAAATTGATTTAGCCTATGAGTTAGCCCGCGACTCGGTGAATGGGATTTACGAATTATTCAACATTCCTGAATCCCGCTCACCCATTTAGCGGTCAATTTCGCGATCGACTTAGCCTTTGATGAACCGCTCCAATTCATCGACCAATTCATCGATCAGTCCTTGATGGGATTCGGGCACGGCAACGGCGGATTCCATTTCTTTAACCACCTCTGGCGGCAAACCCAATAAGTCGATTAGCTTTTGATAGGCTTCGGCTTCATCTTCATTCACCTTGGGTTCGTCGGGGGTGCGCGCGCTCGAAGCAATCACTTCGTAACCGAGTTTGAGAACCAGTTTGCGTTCGGCATCGCTCTGCAACTTCGGCACTAATTCTTCGAGGGGGATATTCTGCATCAAGTAATCCCGCAGTTCTCGTTGCAATTTATGGCGCTGCTCTTCGTCTTGAGCAAAAATCCCCCCAAAGCGATCGAGCATCACGTCAACTTCTTCGAGGGCGAGTTCGCCATCGGCCCAAGCCATCGATGCCACGATTCGCAGCAGGTTCATCTGGCGGGGAGAAATAGACGGGGGAGGAGGAGGTTGCAGTGCCATAAGACTTGAGGGTAGTAATTGGGAAACAGGCGGATCGAACTGTTACCGTCGATACCAGTCGATCGAGAAACTATCACGATCGGTGTCGATTTGCCCTCAACCGTAACAATAATTTTAGGTCAGCTCGCACCGCGAGTATCGATTTGCAACGCTCGCACGTCCGGGGTAATCTCTTCAGAGTCCCAGGCTGCGGACATTGCCGCCACCACTCCATCGGCCCGATCGCCAGATGCGAGCGCCAGTAACGTCGGCCCCGCCCCACTAATGGTCATTCCGTAGGCTCCTGCGCTCAAGGCTTCCTGCCGCACCCGATCGTAACCGGGAATCAGGGTTCGTCGATAGGGTTGGTGGATGCGATCGAGCGTTCCCACTCGCAACCAATCCCCGTTCCCTGTCTCCAATCCCCGCAGTAGCAGCCCGAGATGGGCGGGATTGAAAATGGCATCGTCTCGGCTGTATTGGCTGGGTAGCACCTTCCGCGCCTCGGCGGTAGACAGTTCAAAATCGGGAATAGCCACCACGGGAACGATATCTTCATGCCAGGGAATCTCGCAAATTTGCCAGTCCGCTCCCTCGGCAGCAGCGAGGCGACAGCCCCCCAGAAGCGCTGGAACGACGTTATCGGGATGTCCTTCAATGGCGATCGCCAAGCGCATCAACTCGCCCGTACTTAATGGTTTCCCAGCCAATTGATTGGCTCCCATCAACCCGCCGACGATCGCAGTTGCCGAACTGCCCAACCCGCGCGCCAGGGGTACGCCCAACTCGATGTCGATCGCCACGGCAGGTGGGGTTTTATCCAAATGCTCGTAAAATTTCGCAAACGCTTGGTAAGCTAAGTTCCGTTCGTCTGTTGCAACCCGATCGGCTTCCAAACCCGTCACGCGAATTTCTAGGGTCGAATCCGTCCCCTCTAGTGGCGTAAAGGCAAACTGATTGTAGATCGTCAGCGCGGCTCCCAAGCAATCGAACCCCGGTCCGATATTTGCCGTCGTACCGGGAACGGAAATGTTTACTGCGGTCATATCCCATCCAAACACGAGTAGAGGCTAGTGTACCAGGCTCGCGTCGCTCTCGGAATGACGTGAGGTGCAATTGTTGCAAGGGGACGGCGATCGATGAATCGTCAATATCTCCGTATTTCTCCCCCACACAGTAAAGCAACCGATTTTTCAAGCGTCACCGTACCCCCGATCGATACCGATACCCGGAATCTGGCACTTTCGACCGATTCCGCAAATCCCCCACCTCAGCCCATCGTGTCAAATTTGAGGAAGTGTCATTTTCGCTCAACTGCGCCGGGGTAGCGGTCTGTAAGTTAAAAATATCAACAGCACTTGAGGAGTCAAACTCATGACCGCTACCCCCACAACTCCCGGCCTTCAAACCACCTCGGAAACCACCTTTGAAAAGGCTTTTCCCCTTCTGCGTCGGGGGAATATCGGACCGGACGTTCAAGTCGTTCAAGAGCGCCTCAATCACCTGGGTTTTGACACCATCGTCGATGGCATTTTCGAGGCGGTTACGGAGGAATCCGTCAAGCAATTCCAACGACAGCGCCGCTTGACCATCGATGGTATCGTCGGACCCCTGACTTGGAAAGCTTTGATTCCCCCCACGCTGCAACGGGGAAGTGCCGGTCCGGATGTGGAGTACCTGCAAATGATGCTGCGGGCGATCGGATATACTCTCTCTGCCGATGGCATCTTTGGCGCTCGAACTCAGTGGGGCGTTGAGAAGTTTCAGACCGATCGCGGATTGACTGTCGATGGCATTGTCGGCCCCCTGACTTGGAAAAGCCTGCTGAGCAATTCGGCGGCACTGGACAAGTAACAGCGACGACGCGAAAGCTTGCAGGTTGCGGTAGGGTGTAGGGTGTGGGAAAAACGATGGACGATCGACGGAAGATGAGGAATAAAAAGAGGAGATGACGCGGTGACGCAGTGACGCGGGGATGGATAAACGTTAAATACCAACTCTCTCCCTTGTCTACCCATCTCCCTCATCTCCCTCATCTCCGCATCTCCCTCATCCCCTCATCTCCCTCCTTCTACGCCCAACACCAGTGCGATGACAAACTCTACCCCCGACTCCCCGCGCGATCGCTATTTTGAGGTTATCGATCGCCTCGTCGAAACCACGCTGCAAGGTAAAATTCGCTCGAAAGAACAGGTCTACCAACGACTCGTTCGAGAAATTCGATCGGGAACGGGGGAGATTTTCGAGCGCTGTTTGGCCGAACGAGTCGCCAGTACCGAAGCCGAACTCGCCACCAAAATCAAAGCCAGCCGCATCCTTAAAGCCCTACAAACCATTGAGGGACAGTGGCAGCGATGGCAGCAGGAAAATCAAGAGAATGCGGCAATCGCCACGGCAACCCAAAAAATTCTCGCCGCCGAACCGGACGATCGCCTCACAGCAATGTTACAAGTCCTCGATCCCAACCAGGATCGACCTCCGGGTCCGGAACAAATCCGGCAACTGGCTAAATCTCTAGACGGGGAAGCTCAAACGCGAGACGATCGCCAACTTCGGGAACTCTCTCGGGGACTGACTCAGGGGTTGGATGCTTTTGCCGGGATGGAGGGAGATGCCCTCGGTTGGATGTACGACAGCGCCGGACGTTCCCTCGGATTTGGCGGGGCGGCAACTGCCCGAGAACCTTGGGCGACTTGGCACAAAAAAGCGAGTAGCTATTTCCCCCAACAACTCTTTGAAGCGTTGGCGGGCGATCGGGGGCTGGAAAGCTTACCCATCGGCGATTTGGGAACGGATGCTTGGCTGGAATTGGTGTTGCTGTTGCAAGGGTTGCAGCGCGCGTTGGTTACTTGGTTCGACAAACAACCCTACGACGTGAAGATGGGCAAGCGCCTCTCTTTGAGTACTTATCTGATTTTTGCGAGTATTTGGGGGCGGCTGTCAGAAGCCTTTGAGTCGGCAGGACGATCGCTGTTGGGACAAGGTTGCTTTCAAATGATGTTGCAAATTCTGCGACGGTTCGCCCAACGAGATGATTTTCCCTTGTACGGCGGCGTGTTTGCTTCGTTTTCGGGCGATCGCCTCGAGAACACCTGGGAATATCTAGCCCTACCCCTGCGGCAAGTAGACGGCACTCAGGAAAAGGCGCGGGTGCTGACGCTGCTGGGATATTCGCAAAAAGCCCTGGGAAACGACGATCGCGCGAGGACGTTCCACGAGGAAGCCCTAGAAATTTCCCGCCAGGCCGAAGATCGCCCCTGCGAGATTGCCAGTTTGAACCACCTCAGCCGGATCGGTGCGGGTCGCAAGGAGTATCGCGAGGCGGTCGGTTACGCCCAACGGGCGCTGATTCTGGCGCGGCAGGTGGGAGATCGGGCGGGGGAAGCCAATGCCCTAGCCAACTTCGGCTACAGCGAAGTCCTCTCGGCCCACCAACTCGAACAAATGGAACCGGAGGTGTACGAACGGGCGATCGAGTATTTGCAACAGGGCTTAGAACTTTCGGTGCGCTTGGGCGATCGGCAAAGTCAAGCGCTGTGTTTGAACAGTCTGGGCATTGCCTGCACGATTTTATCGCGCTTTTCCGAGGCGATCGGTCATTTGCAAGGGGGAATCGACGCGGCGGGACAGTCTGGGGATTTGTACTTGCGCGGCTTGAATTTTGCCTACCTCGGCGAGGCGTATTACGGTTTGGAGAACCTGGAAAATGCGATCGTCTCTGGCTGTTTGGGGATGTATTTGCTCGCCCAAATTAATTCTGCGGAGTGGCGGCAATCGGCGGGTTTGTTGACGATCGCCCGCGGACAAATTGGCGCTGAACGATTTGAGAGTTTCCTGAGTAAGGCCCGATCGAAAATCGTGCCCGAAATTGGCGTAGATGGATTCGATTATCTCGGCGAGTTACTCCAACAGTATCAGGGCGAAACGGAATAGTTCTCAAATTTGAAGGAAGATTCTCCTTTACACGAAAGAGCGTTCGTGGTATTTTTTAGGTATAACAAACGTTCGATATAAATTGAAGCCGTTCCAGGCAAGTTGTGTACAAAGGGGGGTTGCGATCGCTGGTATTATATCGAACGTTCGATATCTAATTTGTCACCCATGCCCAAAATCGTCGATCGCGATGCTTACCGAGAAGAACTCCTGCGCCAGTGCTTCGACCTGTTCGCCGAACATGGCTACGCCTCCATCACCATGCGCAAAATTGCCAAAGAACTGGGGGTTTCCACCGGAACGCTGTATCACTACTTTCCCAGTAAAGAGAGTATTTTCGAGCAGTTGATGGAATACCTCTGCGCCTACGACACCTCCGATGTCGGGCTGTTGGGTCAACTTCCCGATCCCAGTCCGCCCACCTTAACCGGCAAAATCGAAGTCATCCTCGATTTTTGCGCCCAACAGGAGGACTACATCCGTAAGGAGTATTTCATTTTGGTAGATTACCTCCAGCAGCAAGAGAACCCCGAGCGCAGCTATCCCCTTTTTAGGCGAATTACTCAACGGTACGAGACCGCCTTTATCCAATACATGGGGTTGGAACAGGTCGTCGATCGGGCCCTACCCGCCTTTCTCATGGCATGGTTCGACGGTCTGATACTCCGGCGCTTGCTCACCGGAGACTCCGTTTCCCTAGCCGCCCAAGGAAAATTCGTCGGCGAACTCCTCGAAACCTACTTGCGATCGCACTCTGACGAGTCCTCGTAGTCAGGGCTTCGGGGGACAAGGGAGGTGAGGGAGATGAGGGAGATGAGGGAGATGATTATTTAATTAACCGTTCCCCATTGGTGAAAGGTTAAGGCTGTATTCACTTTGTCAACGGCCCAATAATCAACAGAAAACCCGGAGTTGGGGGGTCTCCCCCCAAACCCCCCGCCGGGGGCCCCTCTACTCCCCCGAACCCCCCGCGCACAAGAGGGAGATCGTGAAAAGTTTGAGTAGGAGAGGGGTTGAGCGATTAGGGTCGAGCGACTTGACATCTGGCAAAATTGCTTAACCTTTCACCAATGACCGTTCCCCATTCCCTGTTCCCCATTTTGCATTTTGCATTTTTAATTTTTAATTCTCCGATTCGTCATGCTAGAAGTTCTATCCAAACCCAAACTGCGCCCAACTACTGCCCTTGCCTTGGCTGCTACCGCCATCACTGGGGCGACGGTGTTCTACGGCATCTCCCAATTTGGCGGCATCGGTCAGACTCAAGACGTTCCCGAAGTTGCTCCCCTGCCGCGTAAAATCTCGGCGTTGGGGCGACTCGAACCGGATGGAGAAGCGATCCATCTGGCGGCATCATCGATGCTGCGGGACGATCGGGTTGTGGAACTACTGGTGGCCGAAGGGGATGTCGTCGAAGCCGGACAAATCGTGGCCGTTCTCGATTCGGCCAGCCGCCTGCAAGCCCAACTCGAGGAAGCCGAAGAAGAGGTGCGCGTCGCCCAGGCACAACTGGCCCAAGTCGAAGCCGGGGCGAAAACTGGGGAAATTAACGCTCAAGCGGCGCAAATCGATCGCCTTGCCGCCCAGTGGCAGGGAGACGAAGCGGCACAGGTGGCGAATATCGGTCGGATTCAGGCCCAGTGGGAGGGGGAACGCATTGCCCAGGCGGCGCAAATCGATCGAATTGCTGCCCAGTGGGAGGGGGAACGCATCGCCCAAGAAGCCACGATCGGACGTATCCGCGCCGAACTCAAAAACGCCGATGCCGAATACGATCGCTACGCCCAGTTGTATCGAGACGGGGCGGTTTCGCGATCGCTGTTCGATAGCAAACAGTTGGATCTCGAAACCCGCCGCCAGGAACTCGCCGAAGCCGAAGCCAACCTCGATCGCATCGACCGCACCGCCTCCGAAGAACTTGCCGAAGCCGAAGCCAATCTCGATCGCATCAACCGCACCACCTCCGAACAACTCGCCGAAGCCGAAGCCAATCTCGATCGCATCAACCGTACCGGAGTTGAGGAAGTGAACGAAGCCGAAGCCACCCTCGATCGAATTGCCGAAGTGCGTCCGGTAGACGTGCAGGTTGCCCAAGCCGGAGTCGATCGGGCGATCGCCGCAGCAGAACGGGTGCGCGCGGATTTGGAATTGGCCTACGTCACCGCACCCAGTTCCGGGCAGATTCTGAAGATTCATACCTACCCCGGCGAACAACTCAGCGAGAACGGCGTGGTGGAATTGGGAAAAACCGCGCAGATGCTGGCGATCGCCGAAGTGTATCAAACCGATATCGACGAAGTGCGCGTCGGACAGCCCGCTACGGTTACTTCTCAGGCATTTTCGGGAGAATTACGCGGCGAAGTGAGTCAAATTGGCTTACAGGTGGAACAGCAGGACGTGTTTAGCGATACGCCGGGGGAAAACCTCGATCGTCGCGTGGTGGAGGTAAAAATTCGCTTAAATCCAGAAGATAGCGATCGGGTTTCTGGGTTGACCAATTTGCAAGTTCAAGTGGCGATCGAACCCTAGCGAAATTAAAAATGCAAAATGCAAAATTAAAAATGCCTGCGATGTAAGCATTCAGGTCTCGACGACGAACGAAAACGATGTAAGGGCGGGTTTAGCAATATCTTGGAAGACTTGCCTAGAATCATAATCTCATACCCGCCCCTACAGATTGTTAACCTAACTGTATCTAAAATCCCATCTGAATCCTTACGAATTCTTGTCTTATAATCACAAGCGAGTTGTCATCATGATTCGAGGAATTTACTTAGTTTTATGTGCGATCGGGCTGATTTTACCCTATTCCCAGTTCGTTCCTTTTTTGTGGGAAAACGGCTTGGATATCCCATTATTTCTCGAGCAACTATTTGCAAACCGCATTTCTTCATTTTTTGGTTGGGATGTTATCGTTTCGTCTTTAGTTTTACTGGCTTTTATCCTATCTGAGGGTTTGCGACTGCGGATGCAAAATCTCTGGGTGGCGATCGCTGGCAGTTTTTTCGTCGGAGTTTCCTTCAGTTTACCTCTTTTTCTACTAATGCGGGAGCAGCATTTACTGGCAAAATCTGAATAAATAAATATTTAAATCGCTCTCTAATCGAGATAAATATAGGTTGAATTTGGAGTCTTTTTATGCTAGCTAAACGTTTTCGGAAAACACCGTTAGCGTGGTTACAAGTCACGCGGGAAAAAATGCGCCTTGCGGTGGCAATTGCAGGGATTGCTTTTGCCGATATGCTAATGTTCGTTCAGTTCGGGTTTCAAGATGCGCTCTTTGATGCTTCCGTTCGTCCCCATTCCACCTTTAAAGCAGATTTAGTCGTTGTCAATTCCCAATTTGAAACTTTTTTTTCGACTAAGAGTTTTTCTCGGGAAAGATTATATCAGGTAAGAGGATTTGAAGGCGTAGAATCGGTCAGTGCTATCTATGCAGCAACAGCCCAATGGAAGAATCCCACAACTCGCGTCGATCGTCCAATTCTTATCTTCGGCACCGATCCGGCAAATCCAGGTTTTAATCTACCCGAGGTGGATGAAAATATCGAAGAATTGAAAAAGTTAAATCGAGTATTATTCGATCGCGCCGGACGGCCGGAATACGGAATCGTTCCCATTTTTGAAGCAACCGGAACTGCCAAAACTGAAGTGAACGATCGCTTGGTGGAAGTGGTGGGAATGTTTGCGTTGGGAGCATCTTTTACGGCCGATGGAACGGCGATCGCCAGCGATTCTACTTTTTTACATATGTTTCCCAATCGAAGTGTCGATCGAATTGAAGTGGGTTTAGTCGAGATCGGCGACGATGCCGATTTGGAACGAGTGCAATTGGGAATTCAAGAACAATTACCCGACGATGTGCGAGTTTTAACTGTTGAAGAGTTTGCCGACTTAGAACGGTCTTATTGGGCAAATGGTACGGGAATTGGCTTTATTTTTAGCTTGGGGGCTGGGGTAGGATTTATTGTTGGAATTGTGATTGTCTATCAGATTTTGTACACCGATGTTTCCGAACATTTACCCGAATACGCCACCTTAAAAGCGATGGGATATACCGATGGTTATCTCATTGAAGTGTTGATTCAAGAATCGCTATTATTAGCAGTTCTTGGCTTCATTCCCGGATTTGCGATCGCTTCGGGACTGTACTCAATTGCCAAAAGTGCCACGCTACTTCCGATTGCAATGACGACGAGTCGCGCCCTACTCGTTTGGAGTTTAACGATCGTCATGTGTTCGGTTTCGGGAATTGTGGCGATGCGGAAGTTACAAACAGCCGATCCGGCGGATATTTTTGGGTAAATTTAATCGATTATAGCGTTTCTCATTATCATGAAGTACGAAAAATGTAGGGGCGGGTTTAGCTAAAAAACATGCCCCTATAAGGATTGATTATCAAAACCCGCCCTCGCGCTTATGTCTCTCACAAATACGAGAACTGCTATAAGTCAAAGAAGGTGGACTATACCCAAGAAGCCGTGCCGCCCCTGACAAAATCCGATCGAGTTTGGGTTGAAAAAATGTTGTCAGACCAATAGATTATCCCGAACGAATCGATCGCCTCGCTAATCGATAAAAAATCCATCAAACACAAATCGATCGAGACTCTCATGAACGCCACACAAACCATTCGAGAACCTTCACCACCATCCAACAGCGAACCCGTCATTTCCGTTCGCCATCTCAACCATTACTTTGGCGAAGGGGCGCTGCGCAAACAAGTTCTCTTCGATATCGATCTCGATATTTACCCCGGAGAAATCGTTCTCATGGTGGGGCCTTCCGGTTCGGGGAAAACCACCCTCTTAACGATGCTGGGTGGATTGCGAACCCCTAACGAAGGGAGTTTAAAAGTATTGGGACAGGAACTGCAAGGGGCGAGCAAAGATCGACTGACTAAAATTCGGCGAAATATCGGTTATATCTTCCAAGCGCACAATTTAATGCGTTTCCTAACCGCTAAACAAAACGTGAAAATGTCCCTGGAACTACACAATAAGTTCCTGATGGGAGATTTGGATGCCAAAGCCAGTGAAATCTTAGATGCCGTGGGATTATCCGATCGCACCGATTACTATCCCGACAGCCTTTCTGGGGGACAAAAACAGCGAGTCGCCATTGCCCGCGCCCTCGCCAGCCACCCGCAAATCGTCCTCGCTGACGAACCCACCGCCGCCCTCGATAAAAAATCTGGCCGGGACGTGGTGGAAATTATGCAACATTTGGCCAAAGAACAGGGATGCACGATTTTGCTGGTAACCCACGACAGCCGCATTCTCGATATTGCCGATCGATTGGTGCATATGGAAGACGGACGATTAACATCCACGGCCGATGCTTAATCTCCCATCTCTGTAAACATACTCATCATTCGATGAAGTTTTTGTAAAAAATCCCCTGGAGATCGGCAAAAACCCAGAGAGACTGAGACGCTAATACACATCAATACTGTTTTCCTCTCGGGACTCGATCCATGGCCGCCATTACCGAAAATCCGATCGCCCAACCCGTCCCCCAGTCCAGACTCTCCGTCGGTTTAGAAGACATTGCCCAAATTCCCGATAGCGGTCGGGGAAATAACGCTGCCGCCCGATTGAATTTACTCGCCGACCCCGGCGACGGTAGCGGTCGGCTGTTCGTCAACGACACGCGGGGCAAACTCTACACCATCACCGATGGCACCGTCAGCGAATATCTAGATTTAGCCAGCTTAGTGGGGAGCGATTTTCGCAGCGCCAGCGGCCAACAGGGCTTTACCTACTTTGCCTTTCATCCGGAATTTGCCACCAACGGTATCTTCTACACCGTCCACAGCGAAAACAAAGGGACGGCCGTTGCCGATTTTCCCGTCACCGAACCGATTATCGATCGCAACGGTAATATCATCTCCAGTTCCCACCACAGCGTCGTGCGCGAGTGGACGGTCGGCGATCCGAGTGCCAACAGCTTCTCCGGGACGTTTCGGGAAATCCTGCGGGTCGAACAGCCCTACGCCGACCACAACATGGGACAACTGGCATTCAACCCCAACGCCGAACCCGGAGATGCCGACTACGGAAAACTGTATCTCGCCGTTGCCGATGGCGGTAGCGATGGCTTTCCCGTCAGCAACACCGATCCCCTGGATAACGGGCAAGATCTGAGTACTCCCCTGGGGTCGATTTTGCGCATCGATCCGGCGGGAAATAATAGCGCCAACGGTCAGTACGGCATTCCCAGCGACAATCCCTTCGTGGGCGACCCCAACGCCCTCGGGGAAATCTGGGCGTACGGGGCGCGCAATCCCCACCGCATCAGTTGGGATACGGGGGGCGATGGCAAAATGCTAATTGCCGATATCGGGCAGGCATTTATCGAGGAAGTGAATCTGGGAATTGCCGGGGCGAATTACGGTTGGGGAGAACGGGAAGGAACTTTCGTCGTCGATGAGAATAACGAGGATGTGGTGTTCGACCTGCCCGCGAACGATGCCGATTTTGGCTATACTTACCCCGTCGCCCAATACGACCACGATCGCCCTACCAATGCCACCGGATTTTTTGGATTTGCGATCGCCGGGGGATTCGTTTACCGAGGAACGGCAATTCCCCAACTCGTCGGTCACTACATTTTTGCCGATTTTGCGAACGACGGACGATTTTTCCACGTCCCCGTTGACAGTCTTGCGAACGGATCGCAAGCCGAGATTCAGGAGTTGCGACTCTACCAGGAAGATACAGAACAATCGTTTCTCGAAGTGGTAGGCGATCGGCGATCGGATGTCCGATTTGGGGTAGACGAAACCGGAGAAATTTACGTTACCTCGAAGCGGGACGGTCGAGTGCGCCGCCTGGTGGCATCGCCGGAAACTTCTAGGGACGATGTTTTAGCCGGAACCGACGGCGACAACTTCATTCGCGGTTTGGGCGGCAACGATCTGATTGTCGGGGCTGCGGGAGATGATACCCTGCAAGGTGATAACGGCGACGACTTCTTAAGCGGACAGGCCGATCGCGATCTGCTCCTCGGCGGTACGGGAAACGATACCCTGACCGGCGGCAGCGAAGATGACATTTTGAGGGGGAATCGGGGAGACGATCGCCTGCTGGGGGGATTTGGCAACGATACTTTGGCTGGCGGCTTCGACAACGACCGACTCGAGGGACATGGCGGCAGCGATCGCTTACTCGGTGGCAGTGGGGATGATACGATCGATAGCGGCAGCGAAGACGATCGCCTCTTCGGTCAACAGGGTAACGATTTTCTTCAAGGAGGCGGGGGAAGCGATCGCCTCACCGGCAACCGGGGGAACGACATTCTTCTGGGGGTCAACCCCGACGATCTCGCTCCGGGAATCGGCGAAATCGATACCCTCGGCGGCGGTGCCGATGCAGATATTATCATCCTCGGCGATACCAACTCAGCCTACTACGATGACGGTATCGCAGCGGCTGCGGGAACGAACGATTACGCCCTGATTCTCCAATTTAGCGCGGAGGATGTCATCCAACTTCACGGAGTCGAGAGCGATTATACCTTGGGAAATTCTCCAGAAAACTTACCCGAGGGTACGGCGATTTTCCTGGGCGAGGGCGAACTGATTGCGATCGCGCGCGGTAATATCTCTTTAGATCTCAATCGTCGTCAGTTTAGCTTTGTATGAGTTCGGCTGCGAAAAAATTCAGGTCGCGTGGGTGTATGGCATGTTTCCCGATCTTCGATCGATCTTCAACCGCCGCTAATTTTGGCTTTATAGCCGAGTTTGGTGAGAATTTCGAGTAACTGTTGCGTGCGATCGCCCTGAATTTCGAGGGTTTGCTCTTTGAGACTTCCCCCGGTTCCGCATTGATTTTTGAGCTGTTTCAAGAGCTTTTTTAAGCTTTCGGTTTTCAATTGAAACCCACTGACAACCGTAACGGTTTTCCCGCCGCGTCCTTTACGAGAAGCTTGAATTCTAATTTGTTGTTGTTGCGGGGGAAGATCGACTTCCGGACGGGCGATCGCATCGGCATTATGAGATGTGCCAAATTCGGAGTAGACAAGGCGATCGTTTTTTGACGTTTGAGATTTAGATTTGCGTTTTTTAGCAGGCATTTTTGTCGATCATGGTTTTTCCAACCCCTTGCTGGGATTGCTGAAGTCGCTGCATGTGCTCGAACAACTGCCAGCAATACTGTTCGGACAATCCGCACGTCACCGCCCCCCGCATCACCACGTGAAAATACCAATCGTTGGGGGCGAGTTCGCGAGAGAGTTTATCGACGACAGTATAGGTCCGCACTTGAGTATAGCGACGGCGATTCGATTCCACTTCGATGGCTTGCCGCCGATAGCCTCCGGTGGGAACTTCTTCTCGTTCGTCGAGACGATCGCTCAATCGCCAAGGCAGGCGATATAATACTCCTTCCACCCAAGAATGGGGATCGCCGACGATATCGAGAACGCCACTATTGCGATGGCGCGATCGCCGATTGAACCCCAGTCGGTGCTGTTTGAGAGTTGCCGTTCCCACGACGTAGTTGCGGGTATTTTCTCCGAGGGTGCGCTGCAAATCCACAGGACACATGCAACTGCCGTAGGCAAAATAATAGAAGGTCGGTTCGATGGAGAGGGGTTGAGCCGATCGATGAATCAGATGCGTCACGGTTGCCGATAATTCAAAAGGTGAGGATGGTTACTTTGGCAGCATTGTACGCGATCTTTAGGGAGATGTCCCGATCGCAATCGTAAAGATGACCGGGGCAATTGCAATTGTAAGATAAATGATACGGACAGAATATCCATATCGCCCCTACAGCTTTGAGTTTCATGAGCCATCAAGTCATTCGGACCGAGAACGCACCCGCCCCCGTTGGCCCGTACAATCAAGCGATCGCCGCCGCCGGACAAATGGTCTTCGCCGCCGGACAAATTTCGATCGATCCCGCCACCAGCCAACTGGTGCATACCGGGGATGTCACCCAACAAACCCAACAGGTGATGGCGAATCTCAAAGCCGTCCTCGAAGCGGCCGGGGCGACTTTTGCCGATGTGGTGAAAACGACGGTGTTTCTAAAGGATATGAACGACTTTGCCGCCGTTAATGCCGTTTATGCCGAATATTTCGACGAAGCCACCGCACCGGCCCGCGCCTGCGTCGAGGTTTCCCGACTGCCCAAGGACGTACTTGTCGAAATCGATTGTATCGCGGCGATCGCCCCATCAGCGTAGTCCCTGACGAACTCCCCGACGCACCTGTTAGATGAATATCCTCATTGTCGAAGACGATCTCGAAATCGCCCGACTCATCCAACAAACCTTGGAACGGGAAAGCTTTGAGTGCGTTTTAGCGGCTGACGGCCCGCAGGCACTCGAGGCATTTAGGCGATCGCCACCAGATGTGGTGATTCTCGATTTGATGCTGCCCCAGTTAGATGGGTTGGAAGTTTGCGCCCGCATCCGCCAACAACCGGGAGACAAAGACCCCTACATTCTGATGCTGACGGCGAAGGGGGAAGAAATCGATCGGGTGATTGGTTTATCTACCGGGGCCGACGATTACCTCGTCAAACCCTTCAGCCCCCGCGAATTGGTGGCGCGAGTCCGGGCGCTATTGCGACGCAGCCTGCGACAGGGGGGACGCACCCCAGCCTACAACAGCCCCCATTTCACCCTCGATCTCGATCGGCATACGGCATCGCGCCACAGCGAAACCCTCGGCACGGAAGTCCTAGATTTGACCACCCTCGAATTTAATCTACTCGCGACCTTCTTAAGCTATCCCGGCCGGGTGTGGAGTCGCGCCCAACTGATTGAAAAGTTATGGGGAAATGACTTTTTTGGCGACGAACGAGTCGTCGATACTCACATTGCCCGACTGCGAAAAAAAATCGAACCCGACCCATCCAATCCCCAATTTGTTAAAACCATAGTGGGCGTTGGGTATAAGTTTGAAGATAGCTGATTTAGGAGCTTCGGAGGCTTCGCTAGCTCTCGGGAGCTTGGAATTCGGAAGCGCGGAATTCGGAAAAATGATGAATGATGAATGATGAACGTCAAATATTCCCGTTTCTCCCCTCTCCGCGTCTCCGCGTCTCCGCGTCCCCGCGTCCTCATCCCCGAAAGCCGTGCCTAAAATCGATCTGCGAGCGCGATTATTTTTATCTCACCTATTTGTGATGGGAGTGGGACTGGCGAGTTTCATTATCATCAGCAAAGTCTACTCGCCCCGCCAGTTCGTCCTCCAACTCGAACGACTCGAACCGACGCTATTTTTCAACGTGCGATCGGTCCGCACTTATTTAGTCGAAGGGTTTGAAACCACCTGGAATCGCAGCACCTTTTGGTCGGTGTTAGTTGGCGGAACCGCCGCCGGAGCATTGAGCTATTGGGTGGCCCAACGGATTACCCAGCCGCTGACCCAAATGCGGCAGATCACGCAAAAATTTGCGGCGGGAAACTTAGATCGGCGGATGGCCAAAAGCGAGATTCCCGAACTCAACCAACTCAGCACGAGTTTCAATCGCATGGCTGACAGCATCGAGGGCATCGAACAGCGACGGCGAGAACTTGTCAGCGATATGACCCACGAATTGAGAACGCCGCTGACGGTGGTGCGGGGATATCTCGAAGAAATGGCAGAAGGACGCATCGAACCCTCGCCGGAAGTTTACCAGCAACTGGCACGAGAAACGCGACGGCTAGAGCGATTGGTGAACGATTTGCAAGAACTCTCAAAAGCAGAAACGGGATATCTCACCGTCGATCCGCAACCGTTGGATATCCATCCACTCTTAAAGTCTCTGGTGGAGAGATTTTCCGAGCAGTTACTCGAAGATGGACCGACCCTCGAACTCGACTGTCCCGATCGCCTACCGCCAGTTTTGGCCGATCGCGATCGCACCGAACAAATCCTGATCAATCTCATCGGCAATGCCATGCAGTACACTCCGTCGGGGGCGATCGTCGCGCGCGCGTGGCGGGGAGATGACAGACTGTGGGTGGCGATCGTCGATACGGGAATTGGCATTGCCGATCGAGATTTACCCCACGTTTTCGAGCGATTTTGGCGCGCCGAATCCTCCCGTTCTCGCAACAGTGGCGGTACGGGAATTGGGTTGGCAATTACTCACCGCCTGGTGGAACTGCAAGGGGGAGAAATTAAAGTCCGCAGCGAATTGGGCAAAGGAAGCGAGTTTCGATTTTATCTACCCTTGGCGTAGGTTGTTTCGAGCTTGGGTAGCTCTCGGGGGCTTGGGGAGCTTGGGTAGCTCTCGGGGGCTTGAAAAGCTATATTTTATTTGTCTCCCGTTTCCCCCGTTTCCCCCGTTTCTCCCTCCCCGCGTCTCCGCGTCATCTTCTCCCTCTGTTTCCCCCGTTTCCTCCGTTTCTCCCTCCCCGCGTCTCC
>JAXHUC010000051.1:30000-40246 GCA_034189805.1 Cyanobacteriota bacterium | reverse complement strand
GAAGTCTACCGACCCTAGAGTAGCCCGAAATTCGAGTCGCCACTCTCGACTCGAGAAGCAATCGAGTTGGACGAACCATCTATCGAACTGGCGATTTCGGGTTCCTCTGGCGAATTCAAATTGACGCTCGTCGTATCAGTCTCCACGCCGGGAATGTCAGTGACTTCAAAGGTGACAACATCATTGGAGATAACCCCATTGGGAACATCCAGGATGCTGTCTGCAAGGACGATCGCATCACCCTCATCAGCCGTCGCCATCGAGCCACCATCGAGGAGTAAGTCGCCATCGGCACTAGGGCGTGTCATCAGTTAAGCCAAATGATAGAAGCAGCCAGATGGATAGCCCCCAACAAATTACGTGCGGTTTTATCGTAGCGGGTGGCAATAGCGCGAAACTGCTTGAGTTTGGCAAAAAAGTTCTCGATGAGATGGCGAGCTTGATAGAGATGTTTGTCATAGGGATAAGACTTGACCCGATTCGCTTTGGAGGGAATCACTGGGTTGCAAGCTAAGGATTTGAGCTTTTGGCGTACCCGCTCATCAGCATCATAGGCTTTGTCCGCCAGCAAGGTCTGAGAATTGATGTTTTCAAGTAGTACATCTGCGCCATCGCTCGTCATGGGCTTGACCGACCGTGAGGTGAAAACCTGTGGGGTTACCCAGAGCATCACAAATGGCATGAATTTTGGTGCTCAGTCCTCCTCGAGAGCGACCAATGGCTTGGTCGCCGTTTTTTTGGGCGCACCTGCGCGCTCGTTGATGGGCGCGGACGATGGTCGCATCAATCATCCCATATTCGTTGTCCGCATCGAGCGCTAACTCCTCAAACACTTTTTTCCAAACTCCGCTCCGGTTCCAACGGCTAAATCTCGTATGCACCACGCGAAAATCTCCAAATCGCTCGGGCAAGTCTCGCCACGGGATTCCCGCTCGATACCGATACAAAACAGCCTCAACAAACTGGCGGTTGTCAGAAGCCGTTCCTCCTACGTGTCCTTCTCTTCCGGGCAGGAAATCCTTGATTCTTTCTCACTGGTCATCACGTAGGGCGCGCTCGACGCATTCTCTTTCTCCCTTTTCCGTCGCATTATTCTACCAAGACTTACGATCTCGGGGATGGCGATCGCATTCTATTACAGTACCAACACCATATGCAGTTTCCCAGCTCCCGCCCAGTCATGCTTTTCTAACTGATGACACGCCCTAGTGCAGCGTGGCAGAAATAACTACCTAGCTTGGAGAGCTTCTTGAAAGCCCTCGAACTTCCAATGGAAGGGCTTAGCCAACAGTCGTTTGAAATAGTCAATGAAGTCGAGAATTTGCTGTTGAAGGTCCGATATGGAAGTGAAATTCCCCCGCCCGAGGAGGCGTTTGACCAGAATGGAGAACCAGCATTCGATTTGGTTAAGCCCTTCGGGTGAAGTATGTTTGGGGATATAGACAAAGCGGATACGTCGCTGTGGGTCACTCAGAAACTTCATGCACGAAGCCATAGACTTGAGAATACCCGAGCGTCCTTTCTTTCCTAAGACCCGATCTAATCCTTCTCGTTGAGCAACCAACCGCCCCAGGGTTTCGGACTTGTGGGTGTTGAGTTGGTCAACAATAAAGCACCAACGAGCATTCGGGTCGGTCTCAATAACTTGTTTGATATGTGCGGCAAAGTCTTCCTCTTTACGAGTCAGACCGAGATAGGGACGCACTATCTTGCCCATGGCGACGTGCCAGATGGCAATCAGGGAGCAAGTCCCATGACGAATATAGTTGAACTCCATGCGCTCAACAGTTCCAGGTTTGAGTCTTCGGGTGGGAAACTCCCTCTCCAATGCTTGAATCCCTGTCATTTCATCAGTACTGACAACATGAATGCCCTGTTCGTACAATTGTGCTGCCCTCAGATGCCATTGACAAATGTCTCTGACCTGCTGCTCAAAGGCGGCTTTATTTTTCGGGTAATGATTCAGCCAGTAGCGATTTCGATGGGTCTGTAACGTGGCTTCCTTTTAAAAAACGCCCCACACTGCGCGGAGAAATCTTCTTGACCAGACCTCGCTTTATCGCCTCCTGACTTAGTTGTGTGGCTGTCCAATGACTGATGGGGAGACCACTACAGGCTGGGGGGTCGCAAGCCACTGCCACAATTTTGACAATTTGTTCGACGCTAAACTCCCCCGGACTGCCTGGGCGTGGGCGATCGCTTAAAACGGCTTCTATCTGAGGTAACACAGATTTGACGGTCTGAGTTTCCTAGCTCGCGGGCTTAAAGCAACGCGAGAACGCCATTTTCGCGCGCTCGCGCTGTCCCAGATTTAACTTTTGCCCAATGATCGTATTGTTCCAACCTTCTGCTGCTAGAAGAACTAGCTTTGCTCGTTGGACCAGACGATAGGGTTTAGTGCTACATCGACTAATTGATTCAATACTGGCTCGCTCCAATGGGGACAAAATAATTGGTATGGCTTTAGGGCTGAGCACGATCGTTCACTCCGAGCTTGAAGTCTACTCATGACGGGAACAGGGCAAGAGCGCACATTTTGCTGCGTCTTCGTAATGCTCGATCGCCCCAGAGAAATCACTCAATACTACTCGTCGAGATACTTTACTTTAGCGGAAGTTTGAGAACTTTCAAGCTGTCCTCCGAGCTAGGTAGTTATTTCTGCCGCGCTGCACTGGGGATGAGATACCACAGGGTTTCTCCAGTTTTCGGCTTTACAAATCTATCGACATATAACCATTCATAGCGATGGTTAACGATTACTGTGGGTCTTTCACCAATCGGACTCTAGATTTTCTTGAAAGTCGGTTTTAATCCCACTCTATGTTCATCAAAGAACCAGACATCTATTTCAGCAGATGAATATCTTTTTTCTGTTTTTTTAACCTTTAAAAGCAGCTTGTTCTTTAATTTTTATTGTTCTGAGGTATTAGTTTTCCTCTGTTTTGGTATGGGACTCCGCTCGGAGTATCTGAGCTTTTTTAAGTAATCCCACCTCCTTTGATTCCAGACAATTTTATTTTTCAATCCAACGAGCCAGTTTTGGACTTGTCCAAATTCCTACATCTGGTGGTTTTGATTTTAATTGTCGAGCTAATTTCTCCAGTTGTTTGTCCGTTAGTAATGAATTTTTTACCCCTTGTTGTACTAAAGATTTGTTTTTGATATTTTTCACCCCTTCTTTTCCTAGATAATTATATTCATTGAGAATTTCTTGAGCATCATCATAATGAATTCCTAGAGCGAGTGCACTATTTTTTAGAGTCCATCCTCAAGATCCTTTCCACAGTCAATTCCATCTTCTCTCTTCCACTAGATCTTGACTTTTTTAGTGCTGATATACTTAAGTTAGGGACTAGTTCAGCTTTTTTTATCATATTTTATAAAGTCAGCAACTACTATAATTTCAACCCAAAATAGCCTTCACTAATGTGACTCTATTATAAAATGGGGTCGCAATTCAAAACAAAAAAGACTCTCTCGAATAACTCGGCTGGAAAGCTCAAGAATCTTTGAGAAACCACTTGTTGAGATACTTGTTTGGGGCGACACCACAAAAAAAATTCCCGATTCAGGATTTGCGTTAACTCCCTCATTCCCGCCACATCCCGCCATAGCAAGGTTAGTAGAGCTGCCACCATCAGCGGCAGATTCAGTATTCGGTCTCTTAATCCTAGTTGACGGTAGTAATTCTCTTGGGCCGTAATGGCTGGGGTGACTAAGGCGTTTAGTTGAGCTGATCACCTCGTCTTCGACCATCGGACGTTGGGTCTTTTTGGCGTGGTCTCTATTGGTTTTTCGGTTTCGGCTTACGCTCGCATCCCCTGACTCAATGACTTGTCGAGTCTGAGTTTTACACGATTGCTCCTTCAACAACACTACCCCTTGACACCAGACAACAACCCTTAACTTGTCACCAATGAATAGAATCAATAGAATCAATGGTTATCGCGAATCATCCAGGTTAACCGACAATCCTGGGATCGGGCATCGAAGAACCAAAAATCGCTCCTTTGGCCATCATCACTCGTTTATCCTCTACAGAGAGGCCGGAGTTGCCGCCAAACTGAGCGCCTGAAACCTTCGCACCGGATAAATTGGTGTGATAGAAGTTAGCTCCTTCGAGCATCGCGCATTTAAGGTTGGCGTTCCGGAGATTGGTATGGCGCAGGAATGCATTGCTCAAATTCGTGTGACTCAAATTCACCCGATCGAGCTGAGCGTGGGTTAAGTCAACTTGAGAAAGGTGGGCCCGACTTAAATTGGCATAGCACAAACTGACGTGACGCAGCAGCGCGCGATCGAGTTGAGCTTCGCACAAATTCGCCCGATCGAGATCGGCATGGCTCAAATCCGCTCCCGTCAGGTTGGCCCGGCTGAGATTTGCGCCTCTGAGATCCGTATAAGAGAGATTTGCTCCCGACAGATCGGCCCCCGATAAATCCGCACTGCTCAAGTGAGCGTTTTGCAAATCGGCTTTTTGTAAGTTGGCACCATTGAGATTGGCCGCGTGAAGATTACTGCCGCTCAAATTGGCTTTGGGAAGCGTTCCCTGTTGTAATTCGGCGTGGCGCAGATCGAGACCGCTTAAGTTGGCCCGACTGAGATTTCGATTGGCCAGCTTCGCCCCTTGAGACCGACAAAACAATCGATAATTGGTCAGATCCTCTGCTGAGTCGGTTTCGCTGCGGGAAATTTTGACCAAATCGTACCGGATATTTTCGATATAAATCGTAAAGACCAGATCGAAAATTTCTAGGAAGTTAATCAACCAACGACAATCTTCTTCATCAGACGGTTCGTAGTACTGAATCAGTTTGGCAATACAAAGTTCTAAATGCTTTCTCGCCCCTCGAGAGAGCATCAAAATTTTGACCAGGAGAATCGATAAAGTCAGAGGATGACCGCCATTAGCCAGTAAGAGAAATAAAAATGAAGGGTTATTTGCATCTTCGGTGGTAAAGAATTCGATCGCCCGCTTGCAAGTTCGCAAAACTAATTCTTTCGTGAGGTCTTCCTCGTCGTGGATTGGATAGAGCGATTCGAGTTTTTGAGAGAGCTTTTCTCGTAAAATCGCGCTCGAGGCTCCCTCTCCTAAAGAGTTAATCAGATAGTCTTGAAAATTGGCTTTAAACTCTTGATAAGAGAGTTGCATCATCCGATCGAGCCAAATCCGAGCCACATCGGAATAGTGAAATAAATTATGCTGCGATACCACTCGTTTGATCAGGGCGATCGCATTTTCGCTCAGTTGGGTGGGATTGGAAAGGGTTTGCGATCGATAGGCGGGGGAGTCGTAGCGAGCGGTATACATCGCCAGCTCGAACTTAAACTGATTGCGTAGCTGTTTCGATCGTTTATGAGCTAAATCGCGCTCTTCGGGGGATTTATTTGCATCGAGAGATTGGTAAATCAGCAAATAGGAGCGATAGCGATGAAACCAAGGTTTTTTCTCAGGAGTCTGGTTGGTTTCCGGGTTGAAGTTGTGGGTTTGAGGTAAAGCAAACAGCTCGATCTCTCGGTACGCCGGACTCTCAAGAAAATTAAACAGCCAAACTTTGAGCTGGGCTAGCTCTTCTAGATTTAAAAGCTTTTCGTTTTCTCTGGCGGAATTGAGGCATCGAATTAAATCTTTAGTTGCCCCTTCATCGCGATGCCAATTATTGAGGAGAATATAGCAACATCGCTTAATCGTATTGATAAACTCTTCTTCGCAATCATAGATCAAAATAGCTTTTAGAGCATCTGCGATCGTCGAATTGCATTCAAGGGCACCTTCGATAAAAATCTCGTTAAATTCAGAAATGACTCGATCGGGAGAGTCAATTTTTACAGTTTCTAATAACCAATCGGATATCGCTTCCTGAGCTTCTTTGGAAGCCAGTTGAATGCGAGTTCGATCGTCAACATCAAACTCCTGCCGATCGCTTTTAAAAAAGTCCCTAGTCATAACAAAAAACTTGGGCAAGGACGGAAGTAGAACTGAAGAAAAAACCTAGATTGCTGAAGATGCACGGGATTCGATAGGCAATATCGAATGCAAGGATTTTGGCTTTCGCGCGACTGAAAATCGAGAAAAATATGTCTCGAAGAAACTCTCGAGAGGATGTTGAAAAACTCAGTTGCCAATTCCCAGCTTTCCAAGAGTCGAAAACGGGAAACGGTACCAGAGAAACGAGCGGATCGTATCGACTGTTAGCTGTTGAATTTTTACAGATCGCGTGGGTTTTCAAGCTAAGCTGTCGTCTCCCTGGATCGGCTTAAGTACCGATTGTAACCTTTTGTACCGATTTGTTTAAACGAACGATCGGAGCCGATCGGAAACGATCTCTCAGATGGTAAGATAAATGAGCTATGAGGCTCTAAAACATTGTTGGTTTATCCGAAAAACACGATCGCAAACTTTAGAGAATTTTATCGCACAGGTCGTCAAAGGTAATTTTAAAAATCGAGACGACCTGGGAAAAATACCTAAAATGAAGCATGTTTTTTGAGCTAGAACATTTTTAATATAACAGTCCACAGGCGATCGGCGAGTTAGACGAGGGAGTGTTCGGGTAAACCGATCCCACGCGAACGGGCTTGCGCTCGAAGAGTTAGGAAGTCAAGCTCGCAGTAACTGCAAGTCACCCTTCGACGTTACCCGAAGAACCGACGGTCGCCATTTTCCGTCCCAGTTTACCACTCGCCGCTAGAGATACGCGCCAAGGAGTCTCAAGGACTAGAGGGGAACTGGAGATCGGAGTTAATGTTAGAGAGAGGGCTTTCTTGGCGGAGTTACGCAAAATAATCGCTCGAGGAAAAGACTTTTGGTGAAAGCTCCGCGTCAGCTTGAAGTTGAGTTTTAGATCGTTTTAGTTTGTATTGTAAGTCGTCGTGAGTCAAGCCAAAGGAAAAAAACGCCAACTTAAAAAACTCTGGCAATTTTTATTGTTACTCGGTTTTGCTTTGTCGATCGTTTTGGGGGGATATGGGTTGTATCGTACCTACCCCAACTCGACGGTATCTGCAAGCAATTCGGGCGGCACGTGCGGCTCTCCGAGTGGCGGTATCACCGATAATCCGATTGCCACTCGATACGGCCGGTCGGCTTATCCTTGGAGCGATCGCATTCGCTGGCAGTGCGTCTATCATATCGACGACTTTGCCGGTAATACCCCTGCCGAGCAATTTGTTGCCGCTCGCGATGCCGCAGCCCGAGACGGGGGAGGAGTGGTGTATTTTCCCAGCGGAACCTACGAATTTGACGACGATTTGTTCCTCAAAAATGGGGTGGTGATTCGTGGGGAAACGCCAACCGCTACCATCGATGCCAAAGATGGGCGATACGCACCACCGACGAAATTTATTTTTCCTCAATATCGACCGCAACTTTCGGGCAGGGGCACGCCCAACGACACTGCATTTAAAAAAATTACCACCCTCGATCCCGATGGCGATCGCAATATCGGCATCGTCAATATCGATCTAGACCGGGCTGCAATCTCGCTGTTGGGGGATATCGATGCTGGAGAGCAGCAAAATATTATTGTTTTCGGTACTCGCAGTAATAACGTCGCTCAACCCGATCCCAAGGTTCCGGATTTATCGTTTCAAGAACCTTGGATGCGATACAGTTACCGTTTTGCTGCCAATATTAAAATTAATGCCGCTCGCAATATTTTAGTGGCGAACAATCGCATTAACGATGCGATAACTGATAACTACGACCAACCCGGATATCGGATTAAATCTCTTGAAGGGAATGCAGAAATTACCTATCGAGACGGTCGAAAAGTGCCATTTCACTATGGAAATCACTACGGAATCGTTCTCAATCGTTCCAAGCAAGATGGATTTGAAAAAGCGGCAACCCCGCAAACGGAACCGGGATTATTTCGATCGGGAATTGTGGTGCGCGATAACTGGGTTTACCACACCATGCGCGTCGCCATTTCCGCGTCTGGAGATGGGTTAGTCGTTCGCGACAATCAGATTGCCGACGAACCGAACAAACAATGGTGGACCGACCCGACGGGAACCAAAGAAGCGCGGGGTTCTGTTACCCTAGAAAATCGGGCGATCGATTGGTCGGGATGGAACGTCGAAATTGAAGGAAACCGCTATCAAGTTTACCGCCATAAAATTCGAGATACAGGATATTTAAGCGTCGATGGAGAGGGGATTTTAATTCAGGAATGTTGTGGGGGAACGACCGTTCGCGGTGCTCTGATTGCCGAGAATGTGGGAAATTCTTATATCGGATTGTATAAGGTGCGAGATATTCGAGATGCGATCGTGCGCGACAATCAAGTGAATGGCAATCCGACGAATACAGAATCAATTTACGTGGTGGCCGATACGAATGCAAATCCCTACAGGATGGAAAACGTGACGATCGAAAATAATCAGATTACCGGTGGGATCTTAGTCAAAGCTAGTGCGGGCGGTAGCAACAATCGAATTACCAACAATCGAGGCGATAATAGCGGCGCGATCGAATTTTCTTGCCACGTTACGACCCAGAGCAATCGGGGATTTCAAACGGCTCCGTGTTTGTCAGAAAGCTAAAGATGGATACTCATCCGTTGCATCCGTCGTCGGCAAGTTGGAGAGCGCTAGAAAGACAACAGACTCACCATTGCACCGATCTGCTAGAATTGGTTAAATTCTCGACAAGCCAGAGCCAACGTAATTGGGATGAGGGTGCGATCGAATGGGAATGTAGGTCTCTGAAATTCGAGAATATCAGTCCGGCAAAAATATCGAGCGAGTACTAGTTTAGAGTTACGTTTTTAAAGTTATCTTTTTAAAGTGCCAGACGATCGGGTTCGTGGAAAATCAATGGACAATACTTCTCACCTTCTGCGAGGTAGATCGAAAAGATCTCAACTTGGATTGACAGCTTGCCCGATTCCCAGTGCAATCTTAAACCTGAGTTTACTTTATCTTGTTTGATTTCGCTTCGATCGCTCAAGGTTCGATCGGCGTATCGGACTTTCTCTTTGGGATCGAAAATTAACGCGAACGCTCTGGATTCTAAATTCTTAATTTTTCAATTCATAGTTTACGATCCAAATTCTTCAATCCATTTTTGAGGATTTTACGATTGTTTTACATTTGTCGTTCACATCAAGAGCCGATCGATGAATCTTTCTTTCAAGCAATTTTCCGTATATGTGGCTCTATTCGCGATCGGTAGCGGTTTGGGATTGTGGGGAAGCCGCAACTGGAAACTCTCCCCCCAATCTCAGCAGAGTCTTCCAGTCGCCGTGGTGGATGTTCCTCCGAAATTGCCGACCCCACTTCCCATCCAAAACACGAGTTTTCCGGGATTGACCGATCCCAACTTTATTGCCGAAGCCGTCGAGCGAGTCGGACCGGCAGTGGTGCGCATCGATGCCACCCGCACGGTGGCCGTGGAAATCCCCGATGGATTGGGCAACCCCCTGTTGCGACCGTTTTTTGGAGAATCCCTCCCCTCGGAACGTACCGAACGCGGCACGGGGTCTGGGTTTATTCTCAGTGCGGACGGTCGCATTCTCACCAACGCTCACGTGGTTGAAGGCGCGCCAACGGTCGATGTCAAGTTCAAAGACGGGCGAGTGCTCGAAGGTAAAGTGGTGGGAACCGATTCCCTCACCGATGTCGCCGTCGTCAAAGTCGAGGCAACGGATTTACCCATCACTCCCCTGGCCTCATCGACAGACTTAGTTCCCGGACAGTGGGCGATCGCTATTGGCAATCCGTTGGGGTTGGATAACACCGTCACCGTCGGCATTATCAGTGCTGTCGATCGCTCCAGCTCTCAAGTGGGAATGGGCGATCGACACCGGGTTCGCTTCATTCAAACCGATGCGGCGATCAATCCCGGTAATTCCGGCGGTCCGCTGCTCAACGATCGCGGAGAAGCCATCGGCGTGAATACCGCAATTCGAGCCAACGCGCGCGGCTTGGGTTTCGCCATCCCCATCGAAACCGCCCAACGAGTCGCCGAGCAAATTTTTACCCGAGGTCGAGCGCAACACCCCTTCCTCGGCATTCAGATGGTCGCTTACCATCGAGCGATCGCCGATTCTATCGAGCTGGAAAATCCGCCCGAGGATGGAGAAGTGGTGGTAGTGGAGGTGCTTGAAGATTCCCCGGCCGCGAAAGCCCAGATGCGATCGGGCGATATCATTCGAGCCATTGACGGCATCCCCATCGAGGGACCGGCAGACGTTCAAGATCGGGTCGCCCAAAGCGATGTCGGCGCAATCTTGAAAGTCGA
>JAXHUC010000051.1:0-29900 GCA_034189805.1 Cyanobacteriota bacterium | reverse complement strand
TCGATCGGGTCAACCCACTTCTACGGACGCACCGAGTTCTGCGAAAACGGCTTGCACTTCGTCGAGGATGCGATGGAGTTCTGGGAGCCGATCGCCCAATCCCTGCAAGCGATTTTCTTTAGCCTGAAGATTCATTTGCGCGGCAATCTCCATCATCGACGGAATGCCGACATTGCCACTGGCTCCTTTGAGCTGATGGACGATGCGAGAGACCGTTTGGGCATCGTTGGCGGCGAGGGCGGATTCGATTTGCTCGAGATATTCCCGAGCCGATTCGATAAATGCTTCGAGGAGTTCGATTTCAAATTCGAGATCGTCTCCAGATACGGTGTGGAGGCGCTGCCAATCGATAACGCCGGCTGTCGCGTCCTCGGTCGGCGAGTCGGCTGGGGAGGGGGACTCGCCGATGGATACTTCTCCTGCCGAAACCTCTGGGGTCCGTTCGTCTCGATCGAACTCTAACTCTTCTGGGGGTGCACGATCGAGGGTCTCTTGAGCTTCGACAGTCGATTCCCTCCCATCTTCGTCTCCGATCGCCGAGTTCTGACGGCGACCGATTTCGAGCCACCGATCTAAGACCGATCCCAAGGTTTCGATCGAGACGGGTTTGGCCAAATAATCATCCATACCCGCCGCCAGACATTTTTCCCGATCGCCCGCCATCGCATAAGCCGTCAGCCCGACGATTGTCGTATGCCGTTGCCGGTTTTCCTCTCGTTTGCGCAGAGCTTGGGTCGCCTGGTAGCCGTCGAGGACGGGCATTTGACAATCCATCAGAACGATATCCACATCCGATTCAACCAGGCGATCGAGCGCCTCTTGACCGTTGTGAACCGCATCGCTTTCGTATCCGAGGATTTTGAGTTGGTTGAGGACGACAATTCGATTGATGCGGGTATCTTCGACCACCAAAACTTTCCCCTTGGCGCGGGATAGATCGGGTGTCGGCGACGGTTTACCACTCGCCGTTTGGGGAGTTATTGAGGGTTCCTTCTCCGGCAGAGGCTGGCAATCGAAAGCTTTGAGTAACGCCGCGAGCAGTCGCGATTCTTCCAACGGTTTGATAATGTAGTCCACAAACCCGCGTTCGAGGAGCGATCGGGCGCGGTGACTTTCTTTGAGATCGGTCACCAGCAATAACGGAATTTCGGTCATGCTCGGTTCCAAATGCAAGAGTTGCCCCAGGGCCTCGCCATCCATTTTCGGCATTCCCAAATCCACCAAGACCACATCAAAGGAATTCCCGTCCGCCGACCTGTCTCGCAACATTTCGATCGCTTCAATGCCGTTCGTGGCTTCTTCTACCTCCATCCCCCAATTCGTCGCGCTCGCGCGTACCATCTCGCGGGTGCTGGCATTATCGTCCACCACTAACAGGCGACACCCGCGCAGTATCTGGATTTCGACCGGGACGCGATTGGTATATCGATTCAGTTCGATCGGGTCTCCGGTTTTCGTCGATGCGATGCGGAAGGTGGCGGAAAACGTGAAGGTCGAACCCGCACCCAAAGAACTCTCGACGGTAATCTCCCCGCCCATCAACTCCACCAATTGCTGGCAAATTGCCAATCCCAACCCCGTCCCCCCATAGGAGCGGGTACTCGACGACTCGACTTGGGTAAATGCTTGAAAAAGTTGTTTTTGCTGTTCTCGGGAAATGCCGATTCCCGTATCTCGGATAGTAAAATCGAGCATCACCGTCGAGCCGCCCGTCGCGGGGACGATCGGCTCGGGCGCGGATCTCGCGAGTTCCACTCGGATGGCAACTTCTCCGGTTTGGGTGAATTTGAGGGCATTGCCAACCAAGTGAACCAGCACTTGGCGCAGCCGGTTGTAGTCGCCCATGAGGTGGTGGGGAACGCGATCGCCCACTTGCAAGACCAACTCCAAGCCGCGACTGTGAGCGGGTAGGGCAAAGATATCGGCGAGATCTTCCAAACAGCGATCGAGATCGAATTCGACCTCTTCAAGTTGCAGGTCTCCGGCTTCGAGTCGGGAGAAGGTCAAAATATCGTCGAGCACTCGGAGCAAATGCTCGCCGCTGGTTTTCAAGCTTTGGGTAAATTCGAGCTGTCCGGAATCGAGGTCGGTGGTCAGCAATAAATCCGTCATCCCCAACACGCCGTTCATCGGGGTGCGAATTTCGTGGCTCATATTCGCCAAAAACTCAGATTTGACCCGCGCGGTTTCCAGGGCCGCTTCTCGCGCCTCGACCAATTCGTTAATTCGATCGATGGCAACGGCCACTCCTCCGACCTCGCCCTCGCTTAGATACCAAGGATGGAGGGCCCAGCGCAGGTAGATTTTCTCGCCGTTGCTGCGTTCCCAGCAGTCTTCCGGGCAAGAGAGAGCTTCCCCGGTAAGGGCTTGTTGGTGTGCCACTTTCCAGGTATCGGGTAAATCCGGCACGCCGTCGTAATAACTCGTTCCCAAAAACGACCCATCGCCGAGATCGTTCTCCTCGAGCCATCGATTGCTGTAGGCTAGATACTGCATCTGAGTATCGAACATGGCGATCGCCACGGGAGCGTGAGTGATAATTTGCTGAAGCTGGCGGCGTTCGCTTTCGATTTGCGCTTCGTAATGCTTGCGCTCGGTAATATCCCGAACGATGGCGAGGACTTCATCTTGTCCGCTGACGGTCAGCCGCGCCTCGAAATTCCGCAGTTGGGGTGACGATGCTTCGTCTGTTGCGGGAATGGGCAGCGAGTACTCGAAGATTTGGACTGTACCGGTTTCTCGCGCCCGCTCGGCGTAATGCATCGTCTGCTCGGCAATCGAAATCGGCAGGACTTCCGTTAAATGTTTGCCCAACATCCCGCTCGGAGACAGGAGGAGCTTTCCCCGTTCCTCTTGAGCGACCTGCACGTCCAAATACATCCCATCTTGGCGCACGCGAAACATGGTGTCGGGAATCGCTTCGAGGAGTGCCTGATTTTTGGCTTCGCTTCTTTGGAGTTCCTCGGCCCGATATTCGAGATAGGCGACCATATTCCGAACTTGAGCCGTCATGCTGTTGAAAGCGGACGCGAGTCGGGCAAATTCGTCTTCGCTCTCGACGCTCAGGGTGCGATCGAACTCTCCGGCGGCAATTTCTTGGGTCGCCGCCACCATCCGTTCGAGGGGACGGGTAATCGAACGACTCACCAACACTGAGAGTAAAACGCCACCGCCCGTGGAGAAGAGCGCTACCCACAGACCTCGCTGGCGCACGAGTTCTATTCTTTCTTCTAAGGGGGTCGCCAAGAGTTGCACGCTGATCGCCCCGATCGTTTGAGATCCCACCCGGACGGCTTTCCCGGCAACCAATCGATCCCCTTGCCACTCGAAGACGATCTCTTCGCTCGCGAGCAACTGTTCTCCAAAGGAATCGGCAACGAGGCTGTAGGCGGGGAGGATATCCTCGGACTCGACAATTCTTTGCCCTCGAGCGTCGTAGATAATACTCGTGATGACGACATCTCGATCGCCGAGTTGAGCGAGCAGGTTCGATAAAACCTTTACGTCTAAGGTAAGAAGCGCGTCGGCAGAAGTCGCCGAGACTAAATCTAAGATCGATTCGGCTCGAACTTCCAGCCCTTGGTAAAAACTCTGCCGTTCGCGACGCAGGGACAACCAAGTGACTCCACCCACGGCGATTGCTACCGACAGGGTCGTCATCAGGGTAAGTTTGACGGCGATCGGCCATCGCTTCCAACGCAGGTGTCGCGTCCTGTTCATGGGTTGAGAACCTTTTCGTATAACTCGCGAGTGGATTGTAGGGGATCTTGTTGGCCCGGAAGCCGATCGAACTGGGAAGTATTACCGAACTGCCTTAATATTGATTTACCTTCTGGTGTTTCTTCCATACTAACGAGAGCTTCAGAAATTTCCGCTTCAAGCTGCGGTTCCATATTCGGTTCAAATAATACGACTTGGCGGGGGAGAAATTCAGTTTGGGCGATCGTGGTGAGTTCGGCGCGAACGGTTTCGGGAATTTCTTCAAAATTGGGCGCGTCGATGGCTCCGGCAGCCACTTTCCCACTGATAGTCCATTGAATCGTATTTTCATCTTCCTTCGTAAATATATATCCGATTCGATCGGGTGCCACCTCTGCTTCGGTATCTTGAAGTTCGATGGCTTGAAATCCCGATTTTAGGATATATCCGAGGGGCAAAAGGTATCCTGATGTCGAAAATTCTTCGTCGAACCCAATCGCCCGACCTTGTAAGTCTCCCAGGGATGTTACACCACTATCGGTACGGGCGAAAATAACGGTATTGTATTGCGCGATCCCATCTTTCCAACGCCGGAGGCTGGGTTTAGCGCCCGATCGCTCGCTGACGATCAGGGCGGGATAGGGACTGTCCATATAAACATCTACGGTTCCCGACGCGAGCCACTCGGCCATCGTTTCCATGTCTGGCGCAATTTTAACCTCTCCCGAAGCGATACCGAAGGCTTCAAGTCGGGTGGCGAGGTAATCGGCTAAGGGTTGGGCTTCGGAAATCGCCTCGACGGGTTCGTCGGAGATATCGCCAAGGACGAGCGTATCAGTTGCGGAGGGAGTGGGGGGGTCAGAGGGAGTCGAGGGAGCTGTTGATACGGAACTGTCGGTGCAACTCCCGCTCAAAAAAAGAATGAAACCCACTAACGCCGTTCGAGAGATGAGGTGAGGCCACATGTTACATTTACAAGGAAGTTTTAGATAAGTGCATGGATGGAGAGCGAGGGTTTGCACGAACAAACGACTGCCACTCTCATGTCGATCCGATCGTAATCGAACTTAGGAACGAAAATGGCGGTAACTTGTAAAGTTATAGCAGTTTGCGCACTCTTGGTTCTCGCCACGGGTAATATAAGTGAGGATGCGGGTGAAGGGGAGCCGGGAGAGCCTGACAAATGTGGCGGGAGAAGATGTAGGGATGCTCCAGACACGATCGGGATGAATCAGAGGGCGACGATCTCGGAAAAAAAAATACTTCGATCGATACTGCGACGAATAATTCTTCAATCGTCGGGGTGTCGATGGAGGGTTGGGAGAAAGGCAAGAGGAAACAGTAGATCGTTCGATCGCCTCTAATACTCATTTGAATTAAATTTAGTTTTCAAGTTCACACACCGTTGTGGGTTCGAGGGGACAAGTGCGATCGTCTATTTGATTTCCTCTCAGGTCAAGCCAATTCAAATTGGTCAAAGAAGCTAGAGGTGTTACATCAACGATTCGATTTCTACTCAGGTCAAGCCAGGTCAAATTGGTCAAAGAAGCTAGAGGTATTACATCAACGATTTGATTTCCTCTCAGGTCAAGCCAATTCAAATTGGTCAAAGAAGCTAGAGGCGTTACATCAACAATTTGATTTCCCCTCAGGAAAAGCTGGGTCAAATTGGTCAAAGAAGCTAGAGGCGTTACATCAATAATTTGATTTCCCCCTAAGTTAAGATTTTCTAACTCGGTCAAAGAAGATAGGAGAGAAATATCAACAATTCGAGCTAGCGCCAGGTGAAGCTCAGTCAAATTAGTTAAAGAAGACACAGGAGAAATATCAACAACATCAACAATTTGATTTCCCCGCAAGTGAAGTCTTTCCAAATTAGTTAAAGAAGATAAGAAAGAAATATCAACGATTCGATCTAGCGCCAGGTAAAGCTCGGTCAAATTAGTTAAAGAAGACACAGGAGAAATATCAACGATTTGATTGCCTCTCAGGTCAAGTTTTTCCAAATTAGTTAAAGAAGATAAGAAAGAAATATCAACGATTCGATCTAGCGCCAGGTAAAGCTCGGTCAAATTAGTTAAAGAAGATAAAGGAGAAATATCAACAATTTGATTTCCTCTCAGGTCAAGTATTTCTAGACTATTCAAAGAAAGAAGAGAACTGACATTACTCACTTTGTCGTCTTCTAGATCGAGCCGTTCTAAATTAGTTAAAGAAGAGATATAACTGATATCGATAACTTTATTTCCCCATAGGTCAAGCGACTTTAAATTTGTCAAAGAAGAAAGGGGACTCACATCAACTATCTGATTTTGGATTAGATCGAGTCTTTCCAGATTTTTCAATGAAGTTAAGGAAATTAAACTTTTAATTTGATTTGCATCTAGCTCGAGCCACTTTAAATTTATTAGTGAAGAAAGGAAACTGAGATCGCTAATTTTATTAAATCCTAAGTCAAGCCTTTCTAAATTATCTAAATAAGAAATAGGACTAGCATCACTAATTTGATTTCCTCCGAGGAACAGCTCCCTTAAATTCGTCAAAGAAGAAAGAGGAGTTACATCCTTGATTTGATTAGACCCTAGGTAAAGCTCAGTTAAATTTATCAAAGGAGAAATAGGACTAGCATCACTAATTTGATTTCCTCCGAGGGACAGCTCCCTTAAATTCGTCAAAGAAGAAAGAGGAGTCACATCCTTAATTTGATTAGACCCTAGGTAAAGCTCAGTTAAATTTATCAAAGAAGAAAGGGAACTCACATCTTTAATTTGATTAGACCATAGGTGAAGCTCGGTTAAATTCGTCAAAGAAGAAAGAGGACTCACATCAACTATCTGATTTTGGATTAGCTCAAGCTTTTTTAAATTGCTCAAAGAAGAAAGGGGAGTTAGATCGCTGATTTGATTTGTTGATAGGTTAAGTGAATCTAAATTCGTCAAAAAAGAAAAGGAAGTTAGATCGCTAAGTTGATTTTGGGTTAGGTCAAGCCTTTCTAAATTATTCAAAGAAGAAAGGGGACTGACATCACTAATTTGATTTCCTAGCAGGTTAAGCTCGGTCAAATTGGTTAAAGAAGAAAGGGGAGTTAGATCGCTGATTCCATCGAATTCCAGGTCAAGTGACTCCAAACTAGTTAAGCGTTCCTCAGCGCTTTGGCAATCCTGGGTTTCGGCTTTCTCCAACAACACCTCTACGGTATGTTGGGTTGCTGGAGTTAAAGTCGATCGATTTTCGCACCAGTCGGCAAAGCGATCGAACTCCTGAACTTGAGCGGTCACTCTGCCACTACTACTCACCATCGATAGAGAAATCAGGGCAACTGCCCCTTTTTTCCATTCCAATTTCTGGCTTTGTGTTGTATTGCTTGTCATCATTTCGATCGAACGTTTGATTTTCAAGAAGAATTTATGCACGGTCATTGAGGGCGATCGCCCAAAGCGATCGAATTCGTTTTAAAATTGACATACCGATGCGGGTTCCACCGGACAAGTGCGATCGACAAGTCGTGGATTATTTTGGAGGTTCAATTCGGTTAAATTATTGAGAGAAGCTAGAGGCATAATATTTTTAATTTGGTTTGCCCTTAAGTCTAGTAAAGTCAAATTACTTAAAGAAGATAATGAAATAATATTTTCAATTTGATTATAATTCAATAAAAGCGAGTTAAGATTTCCTAAAGAAGATAATAACGTAATATCTTTAACTTGATTGCCACTCAAACTCAGCCTTGTCAAATTAGTCAGAGAAGATAAAGGGGTAATATCTTTGATTTGATTACTACTCAAATCCAGCCTTGTCAAATCAGGAAGAGAAGATAAAGGGGTAATATCTTTAATTTGATTATTATTCAACAAGATTCGATCGAGATTATTCAAAGAAGATAAGGACGTAATATCTGTAATTAGATTTCGACTCAAATTCAGCCTTGTTAAATTAGTCAGAGAAGATAAAGGGGTAATATCTTTGATTTGATTGTCAGTTAAGTCCAGCCAGCTTAAATTTTTTAGAGAAGACAAAGGTGTAATACTTTCGATTTGATGTCCGGTTAGGTCTAGACGTTTTAAATTAGTCAGAGAAGATAGAGAGGTAATATCTTTAATTTCGTATCCAAATGCTCCTAAAAACGTGAGTTCTTCTAAATTAATTAGAGAAGAGATAAATGTAATATCTTCAACTCGGATATCAACTAATATAAGGGAATTTAAACTTGTCAAGGAAGATAGAGGCGTTACATCGACGATCGGATTATAGGAAAGGTCAAGCCGAGTTAAATTAGTCAGAGATGACAAGGGAGTAATATCGCTAACTCGAGCACCAGACAGGTTAAGGTAAGTTAAATTTTTTAGGGGAGATAGAGGTGTAATATCGACAAGTGAGGAGTTTCCAAAAAAGTCAAGCGAAGTTAAATTTGTCAGGGAAGATAGAGGGGTAATATCGGCAATTTCATTTCCCATTAAATTCAGATATGTTAAATTAGTCAGAGACGAAAGGGGACTGATATTGCTAATTTGTTCGACTTCGAGGTTCAGCTCCGTCAAATTCGTTAAGCGTTCCTCCGCAAGCTGGCAATCCTGGGTTTCGGCTTTCTCCAATAACACCTCTACGGTATGTTGGGTCGCTGGGGTTAAAGTCGATCGATTCTCGCACCAGTCGGCAAAGCTACGAACTTCCTGCGCTTTCTTTACTTCTTGAGTCATATTGGTGGTCGCGCTCTCACAACCCCCACCCAGCACCAAAAAAGCGATCGACCCGATCGCCATCGCCCCTGGTTTCCATCCCAACTGCCAATTTTGTTTCGTACTGCTCATTACAATTTCGATCGAACCCTGCTATTTAAATTAGGTCGAAAACGCTGTAATTATGCAAGTTCACCCACCACACCAATCGAAAAAATAACTGAACTATACGAACTGTCACGCTTTCAAGATAACGTCACTTTAATGTAGATGTAATCTCAACCTCAATACTGCTATGACGATCTCTACCATTCCCCATCGCTGGCACTTTTGGATCGATCGCGGGGGAACTTTTACCGATATTGTCGCCCGATCGCCCCAAGGCAACATTCAAATACACAAACTCCTCTCGGAAAATCCCGATCGCTACGAAGATGCTGCCGTTCAGGGGATTCGCGACATTCTCGGCATTGCTGCCGATACCCCCATTCCCGCCGATGCCATTGCCGAAGTGCGGATGGGAACCACCGTCGCTACCAACGCCCTCTTAGAACGCAAAGGCGATCGCACTGTCCTGGTGATTACCCGAGGATTCCGGGATGCCCTGCGCATCGGCTATCAAAACCGCCCGAATATCTTCGCCCGCCACATCGTCTTGCCGGAGATGCTGTACGATCGGGTTGTCGAAGTTGACGAACGCTACCGCGCCGACGGGGAAGAACTGCGCCCCCTCACCGACAGCTACATCGAAGCGTTGCAACAAGCCTACGACGACGGCATCCGCAGTTGCGCGATCGTCTTTATCCACGGTTACCGCTACCCCCACCACGAACGGGAAGTGGCGCGAGTTGCCCGCGACATCGGCTTTACTCAAGTTTCCGCCTCCCACGATGTCAGCCCCCTGATGAAACTCGTCAGTCGCGGCGATACTACCGTTGTCGATGCTTATTTGTCGCCGATTTTGCGGCGATATGTCGATCGGGTGAGTGGCAAATTAGAGGGAACGGGGAACGGGGAACGGGGAATGGGGACGCGGGGACGCGGGGACGCGGGGACGCGGAGAGGGGGGGATGGATATGAGACCTTAACGAAAGGAGATTCCGATCCCTCTCAGCCTGCCTTAACCAAGGGGGGAGAAGAAGCGAAGGGCAATGGGGAGGTGAAACTCATGTTCATGCAATCCAATGGCGGACTTGCCCCGGCCGATAGTTTCCAGGGTAAAGATAGCATCCTCTCCGGGCCGGCTGGCGGTATTGTCGGGGCGGTACAAACCAGCCGTCGGGCGGGATTTCACAAAATTATCGGCTTCGATATGGGGGGAACGTCTACCGATGTCGCCCACTATGCCGGGGAAGCCACCGGGGCAGTGGAATACGAACGGGAACTGGAAACGGAGATTGCTGGGGTACGAATGCGAACGCCGATGATGGCGATTCATACCGTGGCGGCTGGGGGCGGTTCGATTCTGGTGTTCGATGGGGCGCGATATCGGGTGGGGCCCGAGTCTGCCGGGGCGAATCCGGGGCCGGCTTGTTACCGCAACGGCGGGCCGCTGACGGTGACGGATTGCAACGTCATGTTGGGGCGGATTCAACCGCAGTTTTTCCCCTCGGTGTTCGGTAAAAATGGGGATTTGCCCTTGGATGGGGAAGTGGTTCGGCAAAAGTTCGAGGCATTAGCCGCCCAGATTCGGCAAGCGACGGGGGATGCGCGAACCCCAGAACAGGTGGCGGCGGGATTTCGATCGATCGCCGTGGATAATATGGCGAATGCGATTAAAAAGGTATCCCTGCAACGGGGGTACGATGTTTCCGAATATACTCTATGTTGCTTTGGTGGGGCGGGGGGACAACACGCCTGTTCGATCGCCGATGCCTTGGGAATGAAGCAGATTTTCATTCATCCCTATGCCGGGGTTCTCTCAGCTTACGGCATGGGTTTGGCAGACGTGCGATCGCTCTCGGAACAGTCGATCGAAGCAGAACTAACACCGGAAGTCGTCACCGAATTAGCCGATCGATTTACTCAAATGTCTGACAATTCTCGGACTGAGTTTTCCGCCGATACCCAACTGGAATTCATCGAAAAAGTCTACCTCAAATATCAAGGGACGGATTCGACGCTGACGGTAGACTTTGCCGAAATGGAGGCGATGAAACAGGAATTCGATCGCATTTACCAGCAACGCTACGGCTTTTTAATGGCGGATAAACCGTTGGTGGTGGAAACCATTTCCCTCGAAACCGTCGCCCGCAATTTTACCCCGGAAGAACCCCAACGCGATCGCACTGCTGATACATCCCCAAATTCGATCGCCACCGTCCCCACCTACACTTGGGAAACCTGGCAAGATACCCCCGTTTTTCGCCGAGAAGATTTACAACCCGGCGATCGTATTTCCGGCCCGGCATTGATTATCGAAACCACAGGAACGAATTCGATCGAACCGGGTTGGGAAGCAGAACTAACTCCTCAAAATCATCTGGTTTTATCGAAAGTTACCGTTTCTTCTCCGGCAAAACAACAAATTGAAAACGCCAACGAAATCGTCGATCCGGTGATGTTGGAAATCTTCAACAATTTGTTTCGATCGATTGCCGAACAAATGGGAATTACCCTGCAAAATACGAGTACCTCTGTCAATATTAAAGAACGCCTCGATTTTTCCTGCGCCATCTTCGACGGGGATGGGCAATTAATCGCAAATGCCCCTCACATTCCCGTTCATTTAGGGTCGATGAGTGAAAGCGTTCGCAGCTTAATTCACTCCGTTGAGTCTGCCGAATCTTCTAACACCCTCAATCCCGGCGATGTCTTCGTTTTAAATAACCCCTACAATGGCGGAACCCACCTCCCGGATATTACGGTTATTACTCCGGTTTTTGACGAAGAGGGCGAAGCATTTGGAAGTTCAAGTTTCGTTTCACCTAAAAGTAATCCCCCAAATGCTTTGCCCCTACAGGTTCCCCGTCCTCTTTTCTACGTCGCCTCTCGCGGACATCATGCTGATATCGGCGGTATCACTCCCGGTTCTATGCCACCGAACAGCAAAACCATTGCCGAAGAAGGGGTTTTAATCGATAATTTTAAATTAGTCGATCGGGGAAGTTTCCAAGAAAATGACTTCCTCGAACTGCTCGCCAATAACCCCTACCCCGCTCGCAATCCCCAGCAAAACATTGCCGATATTCAAGCCCAAATTGCGGCGAATGAAAAAGGCGTTCGAGAACTCAAAAATATGGTTTCCGACTATGGCTTAGAAACCGTGCGAGCCTACATGAAACACGTGCGCGATAATGCCGAAGCTTGCGTGCGAAATTCTATTTCTAACCTCAACGATGGCGAATTTACCTATTTTTTAGATAGCGGCGATCGCATCCACGTCAAAATCGAAATCGATCGCCCCACCCGCAGCGCCAAAATCGATTTTACCGGGACATCTGCCCAACTCGCCACCAACTTTAACGCCCCCGCAGCCGTCTGCAAAGCTGCCGTTCTCTACGTCTTCCGCACCCTCGTCGAAGACGATATCCCCCTAAATGCCGGTTGCCTCAAACCCCTCGATATCGTCATTCCTCCTGGCTGTCTCCTCAACCCCCAACCCCCGGCTGCGGTGGTGGCTGGGAACGTCGAAACCTCCCAAGGCATCACCGACGCATTGTACGGCGCGCTGGGCATCCTGGCGGGTTCTCAGGGGACGATGAATAATTTCACCTTCGGCAGCGATCGCTATCAATATTACGAAACCATCTGCGGTGGTTCCGGTGCGGGAAAAACCTTCCATGGAACCGATGCGGTGCAGACCCACATGACAAACTCCCGCCTTACCGATCCAGAAGTCCTAGAATGGCGCTTTCCCGTACTTTTGGAGCGTTTTGTCATTCGCAGTAACAGTGGCGGCAAGGGGCAATTTTGCGGCGGAAATGGGGTAATTCGTCGCCTGCGTTTCCTCGAACCGATGACGGCTGGGATTCTTTCGAGTCACCGCCAGGTTCCCCCGGCTGGGTTGTGCGGTGGCGGCGATGGCGCGCTGGGGAAAAACTGGGTGGAACGATCGAACGGGGCGATCGAAGAATTCACCTCTACGGCAACAGTTTCTATGGAAGCGGGTGATGTTTTTATCATCGAAACACCCGGAGGGGGTGGGTTTTCCAAACTAGGGGGAGAAGATCGCACCCAACCCTAAAAATCGGTTGAGTCGAGAGCCATTCTACCCTAGGCTAAGACTGGTAAACTTTGCCTGAGAATCTGTCATTTCATGCTGCTGAGCCTCAAAAAACTGCTGCTGTTGCCGATCGTCTTTCTCGCGTTACGATTTTTTCTCCCCTATTTAGGCTTAGAGCGGCAGGTTAGTTCTCAGGTCGAAGTCACGCCAGTCACCACCCAAACCGAACCCACTGAAGATGCGATCGAGGAAACGGTTGAAGATCCGATCGCATCTTGGCGAATCAAAGATTTAGACGTGCTGGTGTATGGAGATGAATTGCCGGGAATTTGCGCGGCAATTTGGGCCCAAAAACAACTGGGTGAAACGGGAAGAGTTGCCCTGGTGCGATCGAATGAGGCGGAGGCACAATTTGGCGGCTTGATATCGCGAGGAGGGTTGGCATTTCTCGATCTCGATAAAACCTATTGGCAAATTCAACCCAGCGCTCAATGTTGGCTGGAGTTTTTAGAACGAGCTAATGTTTGGGAATCTTGCGTCAGTGCGGAAAATTCCGATCGCGCCATTCGAGAAATGCTCGCCGAAGCCGGGGTTGAAATCATTTCCGATTCCCGCCTGGTTCCCCATATTGAAGCGCAAAAAATTAAATACGTCGATGTTGAAAATACGAAGTTGCGGATTTTTGCCTCGGCTTATATCGACACCACCCAAGATGCCGAACTCGCTCTAAAAGCGGGGATGCCTCACTGGAGTGGGTTTGAATCTCAAGATGCCAGTTTAGCCGATTCCACCCTCTCAACATCCGTGGTTCCGGTGATTTCCGGCTTAACGATCGAAGATATCAAATATTTAGAACGTTCCCTCCAATCCGATCCGCAACTCCTCGCCCGAATTGAAGAAGAAATCTTCTCTCAGTACGGACCCGACGGGGCAAGGTTTGTCTTGCAAAACTTCGATAAACCCATCTACCAACCCTATCTCGATGGTTATCTAGTTTTAAGTGCCGTTCTCGGCGGGGCTTACCATCTCGATCGCAATATTCCCTTCACCTTTGCCCAGATGAATACTGTCTTTTTCGATAAGGGAAATGTCTGCGTTCTCGACGATGGTTCTTTGTCTTGGAACGGTTTCCTGTTCAAACTTCCCACGAGCGAAGTTCGTCAAATCGAGCAAGATAATTTTCGTCCCACCCAAGCGATGATTAATTCCATGAATGAATTGGAATATTGGTTGCAGCAAAGACTTGGAAGTGAGGAAATCGATGTCTTCATTCCTCCAGAAATTTACGTGCGTCAAAGTGTTAACGTCAGCGATGTTGTCGATACCCTTACCGGACGAGAAATCGTCCAAGGCGGAACTACCCCGGACAATTCGATCGGCAGTTTTTCCTACGAATTTGACTTTCGCGGTGGCGTGAACGGGTTATCAATTTCGATTCCGCCACTCCCTATTTTTAATTTTGGGATCGAGAACGCGCTAGCCAAAAATATCGAGAATTTAGCCATTGTCGGACGCGCTTCTGGCTATGAAGGAATTGCCGTGTCCGTCGGACGCATAAATACCCTCAATGCTTACCAAGGGCAAGGAGTTGGGGTTGCTGCCGCCCTTGCCGTTCGCAATAAAGTTCCTCTCAATTCGATCGTCTCGTCCCAAGTGCGCGAAACCTTAGAAGAAATGACGGGATTAACGACCCAATTCTATGGTGTGGAAACGAGTCCGGGGATTGAGAAAACCAATATTCGATAGGGATATATAGCGTTTCTCAAATGGGTGAGGTATGACAAATGTAGGGGCGGGTTTAGCTAAAAGTCTTGCTCTTGCTGAGATTTAGAAATCAAAACCCGCCCTCGATATATACCTCGTTTAAGAGAGCATCGCTATATTGCAACCACCAATTTAATGTCAAGGACAGGTCAGGTCACAATGGGTAGGGGCGGGTTTTGAATCAAATCTTTGAGCAGGTATCAGAAGATACTGCTAAACCCGCCCTTACAGAATTTTCGCGCTTAAGCCAATAGCTGAATGCTTACGAACAAAGCTCCCTTGTAATTCTAACTTTTGGGACTTGAAACCAACTGATAGCTGACGGCTGAGTGCTGAATGCTTGCTCAATTTTCGGGCAACTTCATGACGAAGATCGCCTCAAAATTCCCGGCAAAAATTCAAAATTCCTCAAACCTAACGCTTCATCTGCCAGTGGCGGGCGCAAGGACTCCATAACTTGATTTTGGTATCCGAACTGCCACTGACGATCAGCCCCTGGCGACTATAGGCTAAATCTGCCATTCCCGAATGGGGTTTGAGCTTGGCGATCGCCCGACCTGTCTGGGTCTTCCACAACCGAACCGTCCCGTCTAAATCGCTACTGGCGATACTCCGACCCGAAGGACTGAAGGCGAGCGATCGTACTAACTTAGAATGAGCGCTGATGGTGCGTTCGTACCGCCGTTTGCTTGTATTCCACAGTTGAATCGTGCCATCTTTCCCCCCAACCGCCAAGGTGCGACCGTCGGGACTCATATCGAGGGACCAAATGGGGACGTTAACATCGAGCGTCGAGTCCAGTCGTGCGGTGCGAGAATCCCACAGCATCACCGTGCCATCTTTTCCGGCGCTCGCAAGGGTGTAACCGTCGGTGCCGAAGGCGAGCGCGTTTACTTTATCGCTATGACCGCGTAGGGTGCGTCGTAGATGGGCCTTGCCCGACGAGCGCACGTACCACAACCGCACTGTGCCATCTTTCCCAGCACTCGCAAGGGTGCGACCGTTTTTGTTAAACGCCACGGCATAGACATCATCCGTATGACCTTCGAGAGTTTCGACGAGTTTACCCGTCTCCAGATCCCAAATTTTCACCGTCCGGTCTTCGCTAGCACTGGCGAGCAAGCGTCCGTTGGGACTTACCGCCAGTTCCCAAACCGCTCCGGAATGACCGACCAACACCCGATCGGGCTGACAGGGCATCGATTTGAGGCAATTGCGATCCATCGTGTGGATTCGGATGTTTCCGTCGGCATCGCCACTGACAACCGTACCACCGTCGGGAGTGACCGCCACCGACCAAATCGAACCCCAGCCGGAGGACAGGGTTTGGGTAGCCGCGCCGTAGGGCAGTTGGGGAGCGGGTTTTTGGTAAAGCTGGGGAGAGCGAGGCGGTGAGTGTAAGGTTGAGGGGGACGAGGGGGTTTGCAGTGCCGTCTGGGGAACCATCGGACGGTGTAGGGAATGCAAAGTGCTCATTCCCAAAGCGAGGGCGGTACAACCCAAGGCGGCAACCTGCCACTGTTTCGGTTGGAGAACGGCCAAAGCCTGATGGGGAGTAGCGTGCAGGTCTTCGAGAACTTCCTTGGCACTGCGATAGCGGTCTTTGGGAGAATAGGCTAAAAGTCGATCGAGAATTCGTCCTAAAGAGCGACTGACGGGATTATTTTCTGCGGCACGCTTCAGATGCGATCGCCAAATCCAGCTATCGGTGCGGGCTTCAAATAAGCTGAAGGGATCGAGATCTGTGAGCAAGTGAATGCAAACGACCCCCAAACTATATAAATCGCTACTGGCAATGGCTTGACCCCGAATTTGCTCGGGGGCTGCATATTCCGGAGAACCGGACATTTCCCCGGTTGGCGATGCGAACCGTTGTTTGGTTAACTGCGCCGAAGCCAACCCGACTAACGCCATCGTTCCGTCTTCGCGGCGAATTAAATTTTCCGGTCGGATATCCCGATGCACCAGTTGGCGATCGTGGACTTGCTGTAAAATCGGCAAAACGCCATCGAGTAGCTCGCGAATTTGAACTTCCCCAAACCGACCCTCGAGTTCTAACTCTTGCTCTAAGTTCAGACCTTCGACATACTCGCGAACGATGTAGCGATAGTTGTCGCGATCGAAGCTAGCCCAAAGCGCCGGAATCTGCGGATGTCGTCCCAACTCATCAAAGCGCTCGATCGTCCCTGACGACGGTGCGGTTTTGGCGTTGGGGAAAAATTGTTCGATAATACAGTGAGGTTGAGCGGGCCGATCTTCGTCAATGGCTAAGAACGTTCGGCGATCGGTTCCTTCTGAGAGCTTTCGATCGATTCGATAGCGGTCTTTGAGCAGTAACGAAGAGCCGCAACTCTGACAAATCTCGACTTCGCTGGGATTTTGAGGGGTTGGGCACTCGGGGTTAAAACAATAGCTCATAGTTCCATCATCCGCAAGCTTGTTTTGTATTATGATAGACCGTCCGCTAGAAGGTCGCTACTCCAATTCTAAGTTTAATCTTCAGTTATCTTGAATTTTGCCGGTGTATTTAGCCATCAGCTTTGAGCGATCGACCTTCAAACGGATCGTCAGAGCTAATAGTATATAGTACCCATTGAGTGAAGGTCGTGTCGGTCTTGTCAGCACGAGCGCGATCGGTCATTTGCCATCTCTCACACCCAGACACTTCTACCTCATCTTCTCAATTCATACAACAGAATCTAATCGTCACGATTGAGAATCCCGATAAAACGATCGATTCCCCCAAATGGATTCGAGTTCGCTACACTTGAAATCCGAGAGATTCGATCGATAAATCTTAGCCCAGTCTTAACCCAAACATCCTTGCAATTCGATTAGAGTGGCTCCAGGAAAAATCATTTAATAGTAATATGGGAATCACTAGCTGCTTCGATTGGAGACGAAATCGCTGGATGTCATCAGAAATTTTATTTCAAACCTAGCTTTTGTCAAGCGGTTATTAGAGATTGTTGAATGATTTTAGTATCGGATTTTCAATAGATTGCGAGCATACTGAATTTCAAGAAAGAGCATCAAAAATTGATGCGAGCGATCGCCGAACTCAAATTGCCAAACTCAAATTGCAGAGCAGATATCTACCGGATCGACGCAGATATTCTGCATACCCGAACTAAGACTCATAGATGATGTCGTCGGCAATTTGTCTGCGGGCGAGTGCCTCTCCATTGCAATTGAATAGAAATTCTCAATCTATTCTCGATAATAAAAAACAAAAAGTTGCCGTTTTTATCTACCTTTTAAAAAATCATAGTTTATCTTTCGATCGTCCACTTTTTGTCATTAGCCATTCACAAGTAGCGACTCCCCGTGAAACTCATTTATGTTTCTCACGTTCATCCCCCTGCGGATGCTAAATCAAAACCTGTTGGCGGGATGCAGACCGTTAGTATGCAATTGCTCGACCTGTTGCAAGAACAAGCGGGCGTATCGGTCTATCCCCTGTTACTCGAGTTACCCGATCGAGGAATTGAATGGCGAGTGACCCAATTTCTGTGGCAGTTAAATCAGGAATTACCCGGTATTGCCCTGCGCCAAAAAGCCGATTTAATTCTATTTTCATCGATGGTTACTGGATCTCTAGCGATTTTACTGCGCCATCGAATTTCCATCCCGATCGTCGCCATCAATCACGGACAAGATACGATTCTCCCCTTTCCCCCTTACCAACTGCTTCTACCGCAGATTTTTAATTGTTTGGATGGGGTAATTTCCGTTTCCCAAGCCACACAAAATGCGAGTATTGGGCGAGGCTTGAAACCCGAAAACGGCTGGGTACTGCCCAATGGGATTTCCATTTCCGATCGAGACTATAATAAGTCCGAGTCGCGCCGAATTATCGAGAACGCATTTAACTGCGATCTGACCGACCGACATCTGCTCTTAAGCGTCGGTCGGCAAATTAAACGAAAAGGACATGCCTGGTTTATCAAACGGGTACTACCTCGGCTCGATCGCAATGCGATCTTTTTGGCGATCGGCAACGGTAAAGAACACGAATGTCTGCAACGCTTAAAATTGCAATCGGCTTGCGGCGATCGGATTCTTTTACCCGGAAAAGTCGCACCGGAATTACTGCGCCACGCCTACGATGCATCGGATGTCTTCGTGATGCCCAATATTCCCGTTCCTGGGGATATGGAAGGCTTTGGGGTGGTGATGCTCGAAGCCAACGAAGCCAGAACCCCAGTCGTCGCCTCAGACTTAGAAGGGATTCGAGATGTTGTCTGCCAAGGTCGGAACGGGTATCGAGTGCCACCCTACCACAGCGCTCGGTTCGCCCAAGTCATTCGCGATATTCTCGACTCGAAGTTAGAATATCTGAGCGAATCGGCCCATCGATTTGTCCGAGAAAACTTTGCTTGGCAAAATCTCGGCGATCGTTACATGGCCAGCTTGCAGGAGATTGTAGCGCGATCGACTCGAAAATGATCTAATAGCACCGTATACAATCGAAACATCCAATCGAAGCATCGATTTACCCATCGATTTGCACGAGATGGGTGCGCTATCTTGGAGAGCGACGGACGCACGGAGGATGGGGAAATCGGTAACGCACAATCCACGAGCAAATTCACGCACCCCATGCTCTATTCCAAACTTCCCCTGCGCTTAGTGCTTGTGGTTCCCTTCGTGTCCCAAGTTGTTGCGGCAGTCGGTCTGGTGGGTTTTCTTTCCTTTCGTAACGGTCAGCAAGCCGTCGAAGACCTGGCGACACAGTTGCGCGATGAAATTACCGCTCGCATCGAAGACCGCCTGAATACCTACTTGCAAACTCCCCATCGCATCAACCAAATCAATGCCGATGACGTAGAAATCGGGAAGCTCGACTTAGAAGATATCGAGGGGTTAGAACGCCATTTTTGGAAACAAATCCAGCGCTTCGAGTCTGTCAGCTATATCTATTTCGGCAGTCAGGCAGAATTTTTTAGCGGGGCGGGCGTTGCCGACGGAAACATCAATGTCGCCTATTGGTCGCCCGATTCCCCAGATGATGCGTATGAAACTTACGCCACCAACGATCGCGGCGAGCGCATCGAACTCCTCTCGGCCATCCCCGACTACGATTTGTTTCCCCGTCCCTGGTATCGGGGGGCAGTGGAAGCCGGGCGCGCCAGTTGGGAGGATATCTACGTTTGGGCGGCTCCCTATCCCAATGTTGCCCTACCTGCCGTCTTGCCCATCTACGACGACGAACGGGAATTGGAGGGCGTATTTGCCGTCGATTTGTCGTTGCTCGATATTGGCAAATTCTTGCAAAGCTTGAAGGTGGGAAAAACAGGAGAGACCTTTATTATGGAGCGCAATGGCTTGCTCGTTGCCACCTCCACCGATCGCGCTCCGTTCGTCAAAAAAAACGGAGAACAACAGCGCCTGAGAGCCACGGAAATTGACGATCGCCTGATTCGCGCCACTGCCGAACATTTACTCGATACGTTCGATCGCCTCAACCAAATCGATCGACCCGAGCAACTCACCTTCAACCTCAATAACCAACCGCAGCTGGTGCAAGTGACCCCCTATCGCGACGAACTGGGCTTGGATTGGTTCATCGTCGTGGTGATTCCCGAAGCCGATTTCATGGCGCAAATTCACCAAAATACCCGCACCACCTTGGCACTGTGCGCGATCGCCTTTATCTTGGCAACGGGATTGGGGATTGTCACCTCCCATTGGATTACCCAACCAATTTTGCACTTGGGTCGCGCCAGTCGTCGGATTGCCAACGGAGACCTCGATCGCACTGTCGATAATTACGGCGATCGCGTCGTCCAAATTGACGAACTCAAAGTACTCTCGGAATCCTTCAACCAAATGGCCGCCCAGTTGAGCAAATCCTTCAACGCCTTGGAAAATGCCAACGAGCATCTCGAGCAACAAGTCAAAGAACGGACATCGCAACTGGCCGAGGCAGAAGCCGAACTGCGGGGCTTGTTTGAGGCGATGACGGAACTGATTTTCATCAAAAACCGCGAAGGACGCTACCTCAAGGTCATCTCCGGTTCCCCCGAACTGCTGCTGCTTCCGGTGGATGGATTGCTGGGCAAAACCGAGTTCGATTTACTGCCCCCCGATACGGCCGGGCGATTTGTCGGCTACATCAAACAAGTTCTCGATACCCAACAAACGGCAAAAATCGAGTACGGGTTGACCCTCGCCGGACAAGAGTTTTGGTTTTCGGCCAATATTTCCCCCATCGGCCGAGATCGGGTGATTTGGGTGGCGCGAGATGTGAGCGATCGCAAACGAGCAGAAGAAGCCCTGCAAGAGAAAGAGCAATACCTACGGCTGATTCTCAATAATATTCCCCAGCAAGTCTTTTGGAAAGATACGGATTTAGTCTTTCGCGGCTGCAACAAAAATTGGGCGATCGCCGCTGGATTTGACGACCCCGAAGCCGTGGTAGGCAAAACCGACTACGAATTACTTGAGGATGCCCAAGCCGCTCGCGCCTTCCGGCAACAAGACCGGGAAATCATCGGGCAAGATAAAGCCAAACTGCACTTTACCCAAACCAAAATTCGACCCCATTCCGATGGCAAAACCATCTGGCTCGATTCGAGCAAGATTCCCATCCACGACTCGAAAGGCAACGTTATCGGCATTTTGGGCGTGCTCGAAGATATTACCCAACGCAAACTCGCCGAAGAAGCCCTGCGCGCGGAACAGGAAAAATCTGAAGCCCTGCTGCTGAATATCTTACCCAAGGCGATCGCCGGACGCTTGAAACAGTCCCAAGATGCGATCGCCGAACAGTTTGAAGAGGTGACGATTTTATTTGCCGATATCGTCGGATTTACCCCCCTTTCCGCCCGCCTCCAACCCGTCGAACTCGTTGGCTTGCTCAATCACGTCTTTTCTAATTTCGATCGCCTTGCCGAAAAATACGGCCTCGAAAAAATTAAAACCATCGGCGATGCCTACATGGTCGTCGGAGGATTGCCCGTCCCCCGTCCCGACGCGGCAGATGCGATCGCCAACATGGCCCTAGAAATGCTCGAAACAGTCCGCCTCGCCCGCCTCCAGCTTGGGGAATCCTTCCAAATTCGCATCGGCATCAATACCGGAACCGTCGTGGCCGGGGTGATCGGTCTGAAAAAATTTATTTACGATTTGTGGGGAGATGCCGTCAACGTCGCCTCGCGGATGGAATCCTCCGGAGAAGCAGGCAAAATTCAAGTCACCCACGCCACCTACAAACGATTGCACGATCGCTACCACCTCCAACGCCGGGGCGAAATTGCCGTGAAGGGGAAAGGATCGATGACGACGTATTGGCTGCTCGATCGGGATAGGGAGATTGGGTGATGGGGAAGCTGGGGGAGCTGGCAATCGCGGTGGAGGCTTCGGAGGCTTCGGGGGCTTCGGGGGCTTCAGGGGACAAGAAGAATACGCGCATTTTTCATTTTCTCTCCCCATTTCTCCCGTTTCCCCCATTTCTCCCGTTTCCCCCATTTCTCCCGTTTCCCCCATTTCTCCCGTTTCCCCCATTTCTCCCGTTTCCCCCATTTCTCCCGTTTCTCCCAATTCCCCCGTTTCTCCCGTCTCCGCGTCCCCGCGTCCCCGCGTCCCCGCGTCAATCTTCTCCCCCATCTCCCTGCCAAGGGTTTTGCGCTCGTTCCCATTCGGCGTATAATACAGAGTCCTACGTCGGCATTTAGACCTATGAGCGTTTCCCAGCTTGTTTCTCTCCCTTCGATCGCCCGCCAAACGCGCAACGCCGCTCGCCAACTGGGGGTACTCCCAGCTCCGGCGAAAAATGAAGCCATCGAAGCGATCGCCCTGGCATTGGAAAACGCAGCATCGGAGATTCTGGCGGCGAACGGGGCAGATTGCGAGCGCTCTGTAGCCGAAGGCATTGCCAAACCGCTTTACAATCGGTTGAAGCTCGACGAAACCAAACTCAAAGGGGCGATCGCCGGAGTGCGGGATGTGGGCAAATTAGCCGACCCCGTGGGAGCGGTGCAAATCGATCGCGAACTCGATCGAGGACTGGTTCTCAAGCGGGTGACTTGTCCTTTGGGAGTGTTGGGGGTAATTTTTGAAGCCCGACCCGATGCAGTGATTCAGATTTCTACCCTGGCGATTAAATCGGGAAATGGGGTGATTCTCAAAGGGGGAAAAGAGGCGATCGAATCCTGTCGGGCGATCGTCAAAGCCATTCATCAAGGACTTGCCAACACCAATATTTCCCCGGATGCGGTGCAGTTGCTCACTACTCGCGAAGAAATTCTCGAACTCCTCAAACTCGATGAATATGTCGATTTAATTATTCCTCGGGGATCGAATTCTTTCGTCCGCTTCGTGCAAGAAAATACGCGAATTCCCGTCCTCGGACATGCCGATGGAATTTGTCACGTTTACGTCGATGCCGCAGCGGATTTAGAGAAAGCCACGAACATCGTTGTCGATTCAAAAATTCAGTATCCTGCCGCGTGTAATGCCACCGAAACCCTGCTGGTTCATCGGGCGATCGCCGCAGACTTCTTACCCCGAGTGGCGACGGCATTGGCAGCCGAAAACGTGCGACTTTGCGGCGACGACATGACGCGAGAAGCGATCGAAGTTACCCCCGCCAGCGAAGAAGATTGGTCAACGGAATATAACGATTTGACGCTTTCGATTAAAGTCGTCGATTCCCTCGATGGGGCGATCGAACATATCAATACTTACGGTTCTCGCCACACCGATGCGATCGTCACTGAAGATGCCGCCGCCGCAGATATGTTTTTAGCGCAAGTGGATGCGGCTGGAGTCTTCCACAACTGTTCGACTCGCTTCTCCGATGGCTTCCGGTATGGCTTCGGCGCAGAAGTCGGCATCAGCACCCAAAAAATGCCCCCTCGCGGCCCAGTGGGATTGGAAGGACTGGTGACGTATAAATACAAGGTGGTGGGAGACGGTCACGTGGCGGCGACCTATGCGGGGAAAGATGCGAAACCCTTTACCCATCGGGATTTGTAGGAGATAAGGGAGAAGGGAAAGATTGACGCGGGGACGCGGGGACGCGGGGACGCGGTGATGCGGAGAGGAAGAGATGAGGGGGAAAAGGGGACAAGGAAAAATGCACGTATCTTGTATTTTTCTCTCCCAGCCTCCCCAGTCTCCCCCGCGATTGCCAGCCCTCCATTTCCCATTCCCCATTCCCCGTTCCCCATTCCCCACCTTCACCCGAAACTGTCTTACCCCGCGCCTGACATTACTAACACAATCGAACCTTTGTCACGGCAATGTTGCCTGAAAAACACACCTCCACATCCGTTCCAGGGGTGCGCTGGCGCTGTTGGTAATCGCCGACGTAGTGAAATCGATCGCCCTCCATGCGATAGTTCAGCGGCAAGGGTTCGTTACTCGGTTCGCAAAACACCACCTCCGGTTCGGGTTGTTCGGGTTCTAAGTGGGGCAGATTCACGTTCCAAAAGCTGTAGGGTTCTGGAGGACTCTGCATTAACTTGACGAGGATATCCGCCGTCCACTGCGTCGCGCGCTGCCAATCGATGCTTTTTTGACGGTTTCGGTACTGAGAAATGGCAATACCGGGAATGCCATGAAACGTGGCTTCCCGAACGGCGGCGATCGTCCCAGAAATATAGCGATCGACTCCCATATTCCCCCCCGCATTGATACCCGAGAGAACCCAGGTGACCTCCGGACAGAGTTGATACAGCGCCAGTCGGGTACAATCGGCAGGCATTCCTCCGACTGCATATTCCGTTGCCGATCGCTTTTCGACGGGAATCGGGGAGTGCGTCGTCACCTGATGGCCGCAGCCGGAGAGGGGCGTTTGCGGGGCAACGACGATTGCCGGTTCGGATAAGTTGCGCGTCGCTGCTCGCAAAGCCGCAATTCCGGGCGCGTTGATGCTGTCGTCGTTGGTTAAAATAATAGTCATAACAATCGCTCTGACAGTGGCGTTGAAGTCGGTTGGAGCTGTTTGAGAATTTACCACATCGAGTCGGATGCGCACACAGACCTCTCGACAAATTCTCAACCATCGGACTCGAGAGCGACGATCGGTTGACTTTTACTCAAACTTTCATGTTATGAGTCGATGAAAAATTTGGGGAATTATCGTGCAAGTTAATCTGCGAGATGAGTTGAGTATTGGAGAATAACTCTAAGGTCGAATAACAGTGATGCATCGCATCTTTTTGCGCCTCAAATAGGGATGAGATAGCCTTGATAATTGTTTCGATCGTATCTAGATCGAATTCGCCGAGAAATTCTTTGGCAGAGAGTTTGCGATCGAAAAAGCCTTTAGCCCGATCGCACTGATAGCGAACTTCACTAAATCCAAGAGATTTGACTAAGAAAGTGGCTAAGGGAGAGTTATCGAGGTCGTAATCTTCATTTTTTCCCCGTCCTTTCCTTCCTTTTTCTAAAAAGTTGAGAACTTGCCATTCTAGGTCGGTACTCGGTCGATCGGTTTCGACGGGTTGAGGAATGAAGTTTTCCAAGCGAATGCCGCGCGAGCCAGAATCGGGATGAATCCCCATCATCGTCGCCAGGGGAACGTTCAATCCCAAAGCATAGGAAAGCGATTCGAGGGTGGCGATCGTCACGAGTTTACTGGCTAAATACAGTTTGGCAACTTCGAGATTTTTGCGCGCTTTCTCCTGCAAAAACTCATACTTTTGTGGCTTGGGTTCTCCCTGAAATTGATTGAAAATTCGCTCGGGTTTGAGAGTGCCAATAAAACTCTCCATCTTTTGCAACGCCACCCGATAGTCCCGTACCGTATAGGCACTCGATCCGATCAGACTGTGATTGGTTTCGGGGAGTAAATTCCAGGTATTTGCTAAAAAATGAGCCGTCGAGTCAGCAAACCCGATCACGTCGCGATTTCCGGTGCGAACCGCTTTTTTGACCGTTTCGACAAGATCTCGCGGCCCCAGTCCGAGACCGAAGTTGCGATTGAGCACAACCAAACGCTGGTGCAGGCGCTCGCTAGCCGTGCGATTTTGCGCGCAACGCTCTCGAAAGGGAATCGTCAGTTCGATGCACGCCGCGATGCGAACGAGTTGGTCGAAGCTCAAATAGGGTTCTAGGACTTTAACGGCAACCGTCGCACTCAAAAACTCGTTTTGTCCGCGAAATGTTTCTAAGATCTGACCGGGCTGAAAATCGAAAATTGACAGCACGGCGGCGAAGAGGCGATCGTCCGGCAGTTGAGATTTGTCTCGCACGATGAGCTTTTCTTCAACTTCGCGCACGAACGGCGTTAAGTACAAACTCAAATTAAAGGGAATGCTCAAATCGACTTGTACGTAGACGATATCGTGAAACAATGCCGCCAACATTTCAATGGGATCGTCTTTACCCCCGACCTCAAAAATATGTTGCGGCGTGTGAAAAAATCGCCACGGCCCGGTCATCGGCTGGACGATGAGCATGGCAATTTCTTGGAGTTGATGGGTTTCGACGGCAGCCTCCAAACGACTCATTGCCCAGCGGAGTCTTTCTAGACATTTGTGGTAGATGGTAGATAAACCTTGCATAGATACCTTTCGATCGAACTGATGGCCACTTCAACATTCAACCCAAGTCTTCAGTGCTCGAAAAACGCCGTACGCAACGTAATTCTCAGATAGCCGTTCTAGTCACGACCCAAGAGTTAAGTTTTGGTTTGTAGAGCGTAGTTTTTGCATATTTAGACTGAATTTACGGGTTTTCAATTGAGGTCAGGAGATTTTTTTTAATGAAGAAAAAATGAAATCGATCGCCAGCCGATATTGTCTAACTCTAGAAGCCGCGATCTAAAAAACTGAGCGATCGGCAACTTCGATTGCTCGGGGTGAATTCAATTTTAGGTCGCTTACTCTCTTGGGTGAATAAAAAGCTGTTGGTACTATTCAAGCTTGGTGTCCACTCGATCGATTTTGAAAAACTTGCTGGCTAAGATATCGATTTAAGATATCCTTAAATTGACTTTAGTTGATAATTAAATATAATAGAGACTCCAGAGAAAAGTCAACGGGGCATTTGTCGGCTCGATCGACCCTATTATAATAGTAGATTAATACCAGCTGATAAAGTCAGTAAATACACTGAGGGATTGGCATTCCCCAAAGATACCGATCCTCGAGTCAGGGCAAAGCATCTACGCTTTATCCTCAACAAACCTGTAACTCGAGAATGCAATTGCGATCGTGAAACAACTCTCTCATCTCACGCTCAGTTCTACCCTGGCAGACTTGCCCACTCACGATTTCAAGGTAGACGCAAATACGATCGGAGAGGAAATCGAAACGACATTTCACCGCGACCCCAATTTACCCGGTGCGATTGTCACCCTCAACGATCGACCCATCGGAATTTTGCCTCGGGCCAAATTTTTTGAATGGCTCAGTCTTCCTTACGGTATCGAACTCTACCTAAAACGACCGATTCGAGTTTTGCTAGAAGCCATTCGTCAAGACTTGAAGCGACATTTACAAACGTTGAAAGTCGATGCGGAAATTAATGCTTATCTGGGTCACTGTTTGTTCTTGAGCCAAACGAGTTCGATCCATCAAGCGGTCGAAATTGCCCTCGGACGACCGACGCTTTTGGCCTACGAACCGATCGTCGTTGCCAGTGCGAACGGACAGTGGCAATTGCTCGATATGTACGTTTTGCTCCAGGCACAATCTCAACTGTTCGAGCTAGCCAAAGATGCGGCCAATGCCGCGAATCAGGCAAAAAGCGATTTCCTTGCGAGTATGAGTCACGAACTGCGGACTCCGCTCAATGCGATTCTCGGTTTTACGCAAATCATGGATCGCGATCCTAACTTGTCCCCAGCGCACCAACAACACATCGATATTATCTATCGCGCCGGGGAACATCTACTCGAGTTAATCGGCGACGTTCTCGATATGTCGAAAATCGAATCGGGTCGCACGACGCTGAATCCGACAGATTGCGATTTATACCGATCGATCGACAATCTGTACGAAATGCTACAACTCAAAGCCGCCAAAAAAGGTTTGAACCTCAGCGTTGAGTATCAAGGAAACGTTCCTCAGTTCCTGCGCGTCGATGTGGGGAAACTGCGCCAGATTTTAATTAATCTACTCGGTAATGCGATTAAATTTACCCCAGCCGGTTGCGTGACGCTGCGGATATCGGCGGGCGATGGGGGACTTTCCCATCCATCTCCCAATCCATCTTCTAACGCCCAACCCCAAACCTTACATTTCGAGATCGAAGATACAGGGGTGGGAATTGCCCCCGAAGAGATGGATCGGTTGTTTACACCCTTCGGACAAACAGAAGCGGGTCGAAATTCGGGGACGGGAACGGGTTTGGGTTTGGCGATCGCCCAAAATTTCGTGCGGTTGATGGGTGGGGAAATTCGAGCGCACAGCACCTTGGGCCAAGGAACGACATTTAGCTTCAATATCGAAATCGATGCCGTTCCCGAAGCGATCGCCCTCGCACCTTCTCCAACCCAAAGAGCGATCGCCCTGGCCCCAGATTTACCGGAGTATCGGATTCTGGTTGCCGACGATCGCCCTGAAGGCCGCCTGGTGTTGGTGGAGTTACTCGAGGGTTTGGGATTTTCCGTCCGCGAAGCCGAAAACGGTCGAGAAGCGGTGGAATTGCAATCGAGTTACGCACCGCATCTGATTTTGATGGATGTGCGGATGCCCGTCCTCGATGGCTTGGAAGCCACTCGAGAAATCAAACAAGGTGAAGATCCCTCCACAGTCGTTATCGCCATCACGGCAAGTACTTTCGACGACGAGCGCCAAGCTATCCGCGCCGTCGGATGCGATGACGTTATCAACAAACCCTTTCTCGAAGAAACGCTTCTCGAGAAGATCGCCGAGCATTTAGGGGTGCGTTACATCTATGAAGAAAAAGCCGATCGTCAAAGTCAATCTCCCATCGATGGGTACTCTTGCGATCGGACTTTACAAGTGTATTTATCGCAAATGCCGCCTAATTGGATTGAAGATCTCCATCAGGCAGCCCTCAAATGTCGGGATGACAAAATTCTCCAACTCATCGATCTAATTCCGGAATCCGCTTCGGAGTTGGCGAATTGTTTAAAAGATTGGGCAAATAACTTTCTATTCGAGCGCGTTCTCGAATTGATTCAATCCGATTCTCGAATTGGTGCGTCGGGGTCGGCACTCAAGATCGAAACATTCTCGAGGTCGATCGATTCAGAGTTGGAAACTCCGTTGGGAACCGAACCCCAAAATCCTCAATTCAATGAATTGAGCTAACGAATAGAACGACGTGACTTGACTTGATATTCCAAAATCCGTTCTTTTCTGTTGCCTATCTAATATTTACCATGCAAGCAACTCAGAATTCCACGCTGTCAGGCAATATTCTCATTGTTGATGATGTTGCCGACAATTTGCGTTTGTTATCTAATATCTTAACCGAACGCGGTTACGAAGTTGGCAAAGCCCGCAGTGGGGCGATGGCTCTCAATGCCATTCGTGCCGAAGCGCCAGATCTGATTTTACTCGATATCAATATGCCGCATATGGACGGTTACGAAGTCTGCAAGCGGCTCAAATCCGACCCCGCGACCCGAGATATTCCGGTAATTTTTATCAGCGCGATCGATGGCGATCTCGATAAAGTAAAAGGGTTAGAGTTAGGGGGAATTGACTACATTACCAAACCCTTTTTCAATCAAGAAGTTGTTGCTCGAGTCACCAATCAACTGCAAATTCAAGCCTTGCAAAAAGACTTAAAAAAAGAGCAAGAAAAAACCGAAAGTTTACTGTTAAATATTTTACCACCAGTCATTGTAGAGGAGTTAAAGCACAACCAAAGTGCGACCCCGGTGCGATTTGAAGAAGCCTCGTTCCTGTTTGCCGATATCGTGCGCTTCACCCCCTCCTCCCGCGAAATGCCGCCCGATCGAGTCGTCGATTTGTTAAACGATATTTTTTCTATTTTCGATCGCCTCACCCAACAACATGGAGTTGAGAAAATTCGCACCATCGGCGATGCCTACTTTATTGCCAGTGGGGTTCCGGTTCCCCGTCGAGATCACGTCGAAGCGATCGCCAATATGGCATTAGACATGCAGCGGGAAATTAAACGGTTTGCTTGGCCTAATGGCAACCCCCTACAACTGCGTATCGGTATCAACACCGGAGGGCCCGTTGTCGGTGCGGTCATCGGCACGCAGAAATTCGCCTACGATGTGTGGGGAAATGATGTGAATCTCGCCTCGCGGATGCAATCGCAAGGGACAGCCGGACGCATTCAAGTCAGCGCCGCCACCTACGATCGCCTGCAAAATGGATATAGACTAGAAAAACGCGGTGAAATCGACATCAAAGGTAAAGGGTTGATGACCACCTACTGGCTGCTCGATCGCCCCGAGATTGCCCGATCGCTCTCCCCACCGTTCGAAAGATAGTAACCGCCAGACTCACAGGGACGCTCCGGACGCGAAGAGGAGAGGACAAGGGAGATGAGGGAGATGGGAGGACGCGGGGACGCGGGGACGCGGGGACGCGGTGATGGGGAGACAAGGAGGACAAGGGAGAATTGTGTATCTTGCATTTACTCTCCCTCACCTCCCTCACCTTCCTCACCTCCCTCACCTCCCTCACCTCCCC
>JAXHUC010000050.1:0-40361 GCA_034189805.1 Cyanobacteriota bacterium | reverse complement strand
CATTTCCCCCGTTTCTCCCATTTCTCCTGTTTCTCCCGTTTCTCCCCCTGCCCCCGTTTCCCCCAGCTCTCTACCCCATTTCCTATCGCGACTTCAAATCGGCGATCGCATTTTGAGTCATCGCAGCGATCGCCGTATCGGTGGCTTTGGGTAGATGATGGTATTTCCCCCCGGCTTGCTTGGAGAGTTCTTTACCAAACCCGGTGGACACGAATTTATTTTCCGTATCGATGACGAGCAGTTGCAAGCCCAAGGCGCGGATTTTTCCGGCAATCTCGAGCAACTCTCCTTTAATATCGGGTTTTTCTCCCGGTTCTAAGGGTTCTCCGAGCGATCGCGCCAGGGGAATATTTCCTCGTCCGTCGGTAATCGCGACGATCGCCACTTGCCCGACATCCCCCGACTGCATGGCATTGAGGCTAACTCGCACCGCCTGAGTCAGACCGTGGGCGAGGGGAGACCCGCCACCGCAGGGCATTCGTTCGAGCCGTCGCCGTGCCGTAGTAATCGATCGCGTCGGCGGCAGCAAGACTTCGGCCTGTTCTCCCCGAAAGGGAATTAACGCTACTTGGTCGCGACTTTGATAGGCTTCAGTCAGCAGTTGCATCACCGCTCCTTTGGCCGATTGCATCCGATTGAGGGCCATGGAACCAGAGGCATCGACGACGAATGTTACCAGTGCCCCGGCTTTGCGGGCTAGTCGTTTCGATCGCAAGTCGCTTTGTTCGACGATGACGTTGCGATCGGGGTAGCGCAATCGCCGGGACTTCTGGTAGGGGGCCGCCGCTCGCAGGGTTGCATCCACCGCCACCCGCCGCACTTGACCTTTGGGCAGCATCGGTTTGACGTATCGACCCCGATCTTCGGAGAAAATCAGACTGCGACTGCCAGAATTCCCCTGGCGCTGGGTCATCTGGGAAAAATAGAGCACTTCGGGATCGAGGAGAACGCCCTCGGGATCGAACATGAATTCTTCGGGAACTTCGAGTTGCTGTTCTTGCTCTTCTTGTTGTTCCTCTTCTTCCCGGTCTTCTTCCTCTTCGTCCTGCTGCTCTTCTTGCTGCTGGGGAGGCGGTGGTGGTGGGGGTGGGGCTTCTTCAGGCGGGGTTTGGACGATCGTGGCGCGGGGGACGATCGCTAATTCCACCGCACGGCGCAAATCCTCGGCATTGACTTCCGTCCGTCCGTCGAGGGCGGCAACGGCTTTGGCGACTCGCACGGCAAACAGGTCGGCGCGATGACCCTGAACCCCACCCCGCACGGCTTCGGTGACGAGATACGAAATTTGGTCGGGTTGAATTTCCACATCCTTCAACCATTCCCGCGCCAGGAGAATCTGGGTTTTCAGGTTGTCGATTTCTTCATCGAACCCTTGGAGAAATTCTTGGGGCGATCGGGCGTAGTCGAGAACCCGATCGACGGCTTCCACCCGATCGTCTAAGTCTAAAACCCGATCGGCACTCAGGGTCATGGCAATGCGATCGAGCAAATGCTCCCGCAGCGGCCCTTCATCGGGATTGTAGGTGGCAATTAGCAGGGGTTGACAAGGGTGCGAAAAGCTGATACCTTCTCGTTCGATTTGGTTGCGACCTTCGGTGAGGACGTTGAGGAGTAAGTTGGCGATTTGGTCGTCGAGGAGGTTAATCTCATCGACATAAAGAACGCCGCGATGAGCTTGAGCGAGCAATCCCGGCTGAAATACCGGCTCTCCCTGCTTCACCGACTGTTCCACATCCACCGACCCCAACAGCCGATCTTCGGTGATATTGAGGGGAATTTGGACGAAGGGGGCGCGAACGATTTGGGTAGGGAGTTCTGGGGTGCTACCGTTGGTGGGACTGCCGTGAAGTTCGAGGATGCGATCGTCCCATTCCTCCGGCTTTTGCGGATCGCAATTACTTAGGGAATCTGAAAGAATTTCGATCGGGGGCAGCAGAGAGTGCAGCGCCCGCGCCATCACCGATTTGGCCGTGCCTCGCTTGCCGGCGATCGCCACTCCCCCCAACCCCGGATCGACAGCCGTTAGCAGCAGGGCGAGTTTGATGGCATCCTGCCCGACAATAGCAGTCAGGGGAAAGTCGATCTGTGAGGAGTTTAAAGTCGGCGCTGACATGAGAAATTAAGCAGGGAGAGCAGGGACGGCAGGGGGAGAACAAACAAGTTTTTTCTTCGCTCGCCCAACAACCTGACTACTGCAATATCATATAGCAATTCGATCGGAGTTCGGCATGGCGAGTTTACTCGACCCCGACTCCCTCGCTTTCCCCGGCTTCTACACCCGTTCCCGAGAAGCGATTGGCAATATTGGCGCAATCGGGGTGAGTGTACCAGGGATGACCGCCGGGGGTGGCGGCAATCAGTTCGATCGTGCCGTCGGGACCCACAACCCAACCCGTGGCTTCGATCGGAGGCGGCGGTGGTAGAGGCCATTCCCCCTCGCCTCGGGCGGTGATATCGCCCTCCTCGGAGTTGAGTGCTTCGATACTGTCATCTCCCAAATCGACGAAGATCGCATCCGCTTCGAGTTCGCCGCCGGGTCCTTCTACCACTGCCCCCCGCCCGATAACGTAAAATTCGCTATTGGCATAGAGGTCGCAGGTGTGGAAATAGAGGGCGGTATCGTCGAAGGGGTTGCGGATCGGTTCGAGCAATCCCGAGGTAGGATCGACATTGGGCTGGGCGATCGCGATCGCCCCACTCACCCCCGACTGAGAACTGGCAGTGATATCGCTTTCGGGAGTCAGTTCCGATCGCACTTCCGTTCCAAAGATGCGCTGGGTGGTGATATTGATATTCCCCCCGTTGCCTTCAAAGGCATTGGCAATGATATCGCTATTTTCCAAGGCCACGATCGCCGGCGCGTCGAGGTTAAGGTTGCCCCCGTTTCCGGTGCCGTTGGCTTCCGTAGAAATCTGGCTGTTGCGGCGCATCTGTAAAGAAGCCCCCGCGCGCAAAGTAATATCGCCACCTTCCCCAGAAGCCGTTGTCGCCGCGATCGTCCCTCGGGTATCGAGTTTAATATCCTCCGCCGTCACGTTAATATCCCCAGCGTTCGCCGTCTCGAAACTCCCCACTCCCAGTAGCGCCCCATCCCGCACCTGCAACTCATCGGCGGTAATGATGATATTCCCCGCGCGACCGGAACCGAAGCTGACTGCCGATATACTGCTGGGCAATCGACCCGCTTCTGCATTTCCCAATTCTTCCGTCAGTTCGAAAGCAGTGAAGTTGAGTACTTGCCCTTCGGCAAGTTCGGAGAGGTCGAGATCAATATTGTCCCCATTCTCGAAGTCATCCGGATTGAAGTCCAGCTCGGGTTTGGGAATCGAGCCATTGAGATCGAGATCGTCTACATCAATGGTCAAGTCCCCTGCTTCTCCCGTCCCCAAGGTTCCCACCGAAATTTGCCCGCCATCTAAGACACGCAAAATTGGGGTTTGGATATCGATACCTCCGGCATCTCCGCTACCCGCTGTAGTACTGCGGATACTGCTGAGGCGACCGTCTGGTGAAATCCCCCGGACTTCTACAACTTCCTCAGCATCAATCCGAATGGTTCCCGCCCGCCCCGTTGACAGAATACTCCCCTCTCTCAGCTGTAAGTTATCAGCAGAAGCAGAGATCGTTGCTCCATTAGCCAATACTAACTTTCCTGTATCGATCGTAATATCCCCAGCAAGCTCTGCTCTACCTGTCGTTCCAGATGAAATAGTGCTATCTTCGACGATGGGCGTTAGTGGATCGATTTGTTGAGACAGGGGATCGAGGAGTTCGACGGATTCGGTCGCATTAATGACAATATTACCCCCTCGACCGGAGTCGATTGCATCGCTTCGGATGAGTGCGCCATTGCGGAGAATGAGGCGATCTGTATCGATCGTGATATCGCCAGCCTGTTGTCCTTGTTCGGCAGTTGAAGCAGCAATGAATGTAAAAAATACTGAGTTATCAACGGGCGTACCAATTAGTTCGATCGACTCTGCGTTAATTTTGATATCTCCAGCTTGCGAGCTGACGGTTGAAGATGATAGCAATCCTTGATTTTGCACAAGTAAATTTTCTGCATTTATCGTTATTTCACCACTAGAACCACTACCCAAGCTGACAGTTTCAATTACAGAGCTAGTGACTTCAATCATCTGAGCTTCCAGAGTTATGTTACTCCCAGAACCTGCATCAAAGGGACGACTCCAAATTGTGGAACCATCACGCAGAGTCAAAGTATCTGTTCTAATATCGATTTCTCCAGTCGATCCCACTCCGAAGCTCAAGGAAAATAAACCACTTCGCAAATTTTGGATAGGGTCAAATGATGTTTTGTCAAAAACTTCGATCGATAGGTTGACGCGCTCTTCAACACCAGTCAAATTAATCGACTCAGAAGCATTCACCGTAATATTCCCAGCCGCACCATCACCAAAAGTATTTGCTGCCACATAAGACCCACCATTCAAGGACAATTGCGATCCGGTAATAGTAATTCCTGCACCGTCCCGATTTCCCAAGGTATTAGAAATCACCGCAGAACGCTCACTCAGTTCGATCCCTCGTCCCTGAAGCTGAATCGCACCTCCCCCCACGCCACTCGTATCGATACGTGCGCCTTGGGAGAGTTGAATATCCTGGAAATCACCAACGCGATCGTAGCTAACCCCTAGGCGATTCGATTCCCGAGTCAAATCTACTTGTGCCTCGCCGTCTACCGCGCCAATGGTTACATTTCCCCCAGCACTGGCGATCGTACCGCCTTCGAGTAGGACGTTCCCCCCAATCAACGCCAGAGTATTCTCCGGTTGCACCTGAAGTCCGACGGGTACGACATTCCCCATCGCATCAGTCGCCGTTGTATTTGCGCGATTGACGATATCTCCCGGATTGGAACCAAAGTCCAAGCCGATGGGGACATTAATCGTCAGTAACGGGGGCGCATTGGGTTGGGTGGCGCTGTAAAAGCTACCATCTTCAAAGTTGAGGCGGTCTGCCGTGCTACCAATAAACGAACCGCCAACATCGAGTTGGGCATTTGGCCCGAAGACGATGCCATTGGGATTGAGGAGGAATAAGTTAGCCGTACCGTTGGCGCGAATTAACCCATCGATATCCGATAAGTTCCCTCCGGTCACTCGCGTGATGATGTTATCGATGGTGAGGGTATTGTTGAAGTGTGCTTCTGCACCTGTGGAAACGGAAAACTCTTGAAAGCTGTGGAATAAGTTATTCCCCGTTGAAGTGCCACCATCGATAACGAGCGTATTACCATCGGGCGTGACAATGGAGTTGCTGGGTAAAGTGGTATCTGGCGTAATTTGAGCGGTAGCAACGGCTGGAAACAGGCAACAAGCAACGGGTAAGACAAGCCATGCTCTATGTTTAGTTGGCAGTTGAACTGAGTTAAAACGGAAACGAATCTCGGGAGTTTTCTCGGTCTTTGATACTGGAATCATAAGGATGGAATCATCCGACAGTCTGAATTCCAGCATACAGCCTTGTTGTGAAGAAATTGTTAGATTGCCGCAGTTGTCACCGGAGTGGGGTTGGGAGTACGCCGACCTTTTACTACCAGTCGCAAGTTATCGGAAGGAGCGATGGTTAGACCTCGGCGAACGGGTCGCACGGGTCGGTCATCGGGGAGTGCTAGCTCTAGGTTGCGTAAAATCGTAGCGATCGCCAGTTTCATTTCATACTGCGCTAGTGCCATACCGATACAGCGTCGGTTGCCTCCACCAAAGGGTAAATATTCGTAGGGAGAGTATTGCCGTTCGAGGAATCGTTCCGGTTTGAACTGCTTAGGATTGGGATAGAGATCTTCTCGATGATGGGTGAGATAGATACAGGGAGTAAGCGTTGTTCCTGCTTTGAATTGGAAATCCATTAACTTACAAGCTGACTTTGTTACTCGAGAAGATGTCACAAAAATAACTGGGTATATTCGTAAAGTTTCCTGACAAACCGCTGTCAGATAAGGCAATTTAAATATCTCTAGTGGATCGGAATTTTCTCCCAAAGTCTCAAGTTCAGCTAGGAGTTTTTCCTTAACATCGGGCAGTTTGTGAATCCAATATAATGTCCATGCGAGGGTGGTAGCAGAACTCTCATGACCAGCTAGCAGTAGCGTCACTAACTCATCACGCAGTTCTTCATCTGTCATTGCGTCACCATTTTCATCTCGTGCCATTAGCAACAGACTCATAATATCTGTACGAGATGGGTCTGGATTTTCTCTGCGCTCCCGAATCTCCGAATAAATTAGACGATCGACGCTCTGCTGAAGGCGTTTGAAACGACCCCACGGACTCCAAGCTCCCCAATCCTGTTGCAGAAAAGGAAAAAATAAGACACTTGCTTGTATTGGAGAAGCAATTGCATTCAGTAAAGCTCCAAACTCCTGATGTAGCTTTTGAGAGTGAGATTCCTGATTCATTCCAAAGACAGCCTTGAGAATGACGTGCATAGTGATGTCTTGAGTAGATGCTCGAACGTCAAATGGCTTATCGAGCGACCACTGCTGTGCAATCTGCTCAGTAATTTCGCAGATTAGCTGTCCGTAGGTTTGCATTCGCGCACCATGAAATGGTGGCATGACCAACTGGCGTTGCCTCTGGTGACGATCTCCCTCTAGCAATACTATGGAGTTTTGTCCAAGTAATATCTGTATGACTTCACCCGATCGATCTGCCCCAAATTGAGCTGCATCAGCGCTAAAAATTTCTTTAATCGCTTCCGGATCGCTGATAAAAACCAGAGGAAATTTGCTGCCAATCTGTGTTTTAAAGATATCTCCGTAGCGTTTGGCGTTGGATTCCATAAAACCGATCGGGTCGGCAATCCACTGAACGAGCTGCACGATCGGGGGTGTCTTGGGACCATCAATTTGTTTCATCGCTAAATCGCTATTTAATAGTTTTTATCAACTTAAAGCCGATCGAGACCGGGATTGTCGTATTACCTTACTAAGATTTCAGGCTCTTTGTAGAGGATTCAGGCCTTCTTCCTTCGTCTTTTGATACAAAAGAGTAATGTATATCGTGTCAAACAGGAAGACAGAAGCATATAAAAAGCACAGAAGAAGTGAGAATTTAAAGATTGACGAGACTGAAATAAATGCAACTAGCGTACCCAGCCCCTTAAATATTCCAATATACAGCGATTGACCTCGAACACTATCTCGCTCAACAAGCATTAAAATAAACAAGATTGACATCAGCATATTATCCGCAAATCCGGTATAGTTTCCATACCAATCTTGGAACTCATATGTGATAATCCAAATGCCAATAAAGTTTACAATCAGTGCAATAAAGAAGCTGGGATAAAACCAGTTTTCGGGAAATTTATTAAATTCAGCTCGACCAAATTTAAAGTACTGATATAACAGAACTAAATCTGTAAAAAACCAAGCTCCGTTTAAGTATACTTGAATTGTGTCGTAAGGATAGATAAATGTAAATATAAACTCCCAGCACAGATTAGTGCATAACGCAACCATCGGCATCCCGTATGTTTTTTCTTTAAACCCTCTCCGAATAATTAAAAAGTAGGTGATTAACCAAAAAGTATCGCACAAACCACCAAAAACTAAACTAAGGATATATTCTGTGTTAGTGTAGTTGTCAAGTTCCATTTAAACAAATAAAAAATAATTTTAAAATAATTTAAGCTTAAACACAGATCGAACTTAATAATTAAAGTTGAAAGTATTAAACTTATAAACTAAATATTTTTTCTAATATCTACAAATAAGGTCAATCTTAAAAAAGAAACAATCGGTTAAGCAAATATACTTTGACCCATCCCGATCGCCACTACCCCTACAAACATGCAAACTTTCATTAAATTAGCAATCTGACTGTAGGTTTGAGTCGCTGGAGTTCCCATCAGCAGACCGATCGAGATACAAAGCGGCCAACTCACTCCGAAGGTAAATAGGAGCATGTACGGCATACCATAATCTCCTAGACAATAGGGTATAATCGAAGCCACCAACAGGACAATAATTAAAGCCGATGAGAGTTTTGCTGCAACTTTATCGCCAAACAAAATGGGAAATGTTTTTAAGTCCGCTCGTCGATCGCCTTCGATATCTTCAATATCTTTAATTAACTCGCGAATAAATGCAAAGCCGAAAGTCAAAAGTGCGGGAGTGAGTAATACGCTTGAATCTCCAAATGCCGCACCGCTAAAAATAAATGTCATCCCGACGGTAAAAGCTACCGCAGCATTCCCGACTAAAGGTAGTCCTTTGAGAGAGGTACTGTATATAATGGCGATCGGTAAGATTGCGCCAAGTGAAATCAGTCTGGCTTCGGGAGCAAGAACCAGAGAAACCACACTACCCAAACTGAATAGGGCGATCGCCGTGTCTAGTGCCAGTTTTCTGGTAAGCTGTTGTTGAGGTAAAGGACGATTCGGACGATTGACCGTATCGATATCGAAATCAACGTAGTCGTTGAAGGCATTAGATGCCGCAATAAAACTGACGACTACGACAATCGCTTCAAGTAAGGTGTTGATATCGGGAAACTCGTCCATCATACATGCCGACATCACTACTGTGAAGCATCCCAGTAGAAGATTCACGGGTCGGCACAGAGAAATCAGACTAAAAAGAGAATTCATAGGCCCCAAACTGTGAAGTTTACAGAAAGATTGGCTACCGATCTGGTACTTCTACCTACGTCGTTTTTCGTAGGATGGGTCAAAGCTAGCACGGTCAAATAGGTGCATCATGAGTAGATATACTGAGTTAAAACCGCCGAGATCGAGATCGATCGCACCTATATCTCCACATCTTTATATTTTTTCAACACTATATATAGTTTTTTCTAACACTCCCGTGTATTTGCTGTGAATTGCTGCGCGGACTTAGTAAGATTACACACTTCGTTACATTACTCTAACGGTATTAAACATTATTTTGCTTATTGCTGAATAATGTAAACATAATAAATACTAATAACTTCTTAATAACTTTTAGATCGCGTCAAATTCTTAAAAGTATCTTTATATTGTGTTAAGTACATTTACTTAAATACAAATTTCAAAATCTTTTAATAGTGATAGGCTCGCTAGACTTGCAACTCAACTTAAAAAAGCGGACGTATTGGCAATGGCGGGACTGGAAAATCCGTTATGCGATCGCCTCTCCTCCGGCAGGAGATTCCCCAACGCCTTTGCTGTTCCTACATGGCTTTGGCGGTTCGATCGAACATTGGCAGTACAATACGATGGCTCTAGGTCGGCATCGCGCCACCTACGCTCTCGATTTATTGGGATTTGGCGAATCGGAAAAACCTCCCGAAAACTACAGCATCGCCCTGTGGGTGGAGCAAGCATACGATTTCTGGCGGACGTTTCTCGATCGCCCTGTTGTCTTAGTCGGCAATTCCATGGGGTCGGCAATTTCCCTGATGCTGGCTCGCACTCATCCGGAAATGGTACGAGGGGTTTCTTTGGTCGGTTTGCCCGATCTGGCCGCGCTCAACTGGGCGCGTCCGGAGTGGATAGAATCGCTCAGCGAACCCATCGAAGAGCGAGTTTTACGACCCCTGCTGCAACAAACTTTTGCCTTTCTCCTACGGCAACCCTCTGTGATTCGCCAATGGGCAAAATCCCTGTGTGCGAATCCAATGCCGTTTACCGAAGAACTCGTCGTCAGTATTATCAAACCCACCCAAACACCCGAATGCTTCCGGGCTTGGTCAAGCGTAGTTTTGGCGATGACGCGCCCGAATTTCATGCCCGAACTCGCCGAGATCTTGCCCGAAATCGATCGACCGGTACTCTGGCTTTCAGGCCGTCAAGATGCGGTTTTACCACCGAAACTCGACGATCGCCTGTTCCAAAAATGCTCGAATCTAACGCGAATTACCCTCGATAATGCCGGTCACTACCTGCACTACGAACGATCGAGCGAAGTCAATCAAACCATTGCCAATTGGATTGAATCTTGGGAAGAAACCGGGCCATTCAAACTCGATTCGGCATTAAACGCCGCATGATTTTTGGTGTACCCATTACGTTACTAACTGCTTGACTAACCGCGCTACCAACTGCCTCGATAACTCAGAGGAAATCAATATGACACAGACCCTCCAGAGCAAAACCCAAAAGCCCTACAACGCGCTGCTCGATCTTTTTCGTCAGGGAAACACCGATGTAATTCAAGCCTTTGGGCAACACATCCACTGGGGATATTGGGATGCACCCACCCTCGCAGACGGATCGACTGCTGATTTTGCGCGGGCAGCCGAAGCCCTTTCCTTACAGGTGTGCGACGCGGCTCAAATCGAAGAGGGACAGCGGATTCTCGATGCGGGTTGCGGGTTTGGCGGCACGATCGCCTCTCTCAACGATCGCTTTACCCACTTAGATTTGGTAGGATTGAACATTAGCGGCAAACAGCTCGATCGCGCCCGAGAACAAGTACGAGCCAAGGCCAACAACCGGATCGAGTTTGTGGAAGGAGATGCGTGCGAGTTACCCTTCGAGGACAACTCCTTCGATGTCGTACTCGCCGTCGAATGCATTTTCCACTTTCCCAGCCGAGAAAAATTTTTTCAAGAAGTGCGGCGAGTGCTGCGGCCGGGTGGGCGATTGGCACTGTGCGATTTTATTCCTGCCGAACTCGTCCAGCCTTTGGTGAGGGGAGCATATTTCCTCTTCGGCAACGCGATCGTCCGCACTTACGGACAGGGAGATTTCAGCTACAGCATTGCCGACTATCAGAATTTGGCACGGCGATCGAATCTGACATCCCTGCAAGAACGTGACATCACCCTCAACACCCTACCTACCTACCCGATGCTGTGTCGGTTGATTCGCAGTATTGAAGATTCCCCAGCCGGTCGGGCCTCGGAATTTGTCACCCAGGCTTTGGAGTGGGGAAGCCGTCAGGGATTGATTCGCTATACCATTTTGTCCTACGAAGTTCCGGCGACAGATTCTTCTTCTTAAACGATGTCTGTTTTGGATAGCGAGGTGACTGAACTAAAACTGACGTTATCGCAGTTCTCGCGCTTTGTGAGGTACATGAGCGCGAGGGCGGGTTTTGACGATCGATCCCTGTAAGGGGCGTAGGGGCGGGTTTAATTGGGTTGAACATCAAAGTCTCTAAATGTTGACCAAACAAACCCGCCCTTACTGCTAAACCCGCTCCCTACATTTTTTGGATCTCACGATCGTGAGAAACGCTACAATCTCAAAACTTAACACCAATTTCCGAGAACCTCAAGGTAAGAACGATCGAGAAAGATGGCGGAATGCGGTATCGCCAACTTGAAGGTAAGTTTGGCACGATAGAAACGAAAGGTATTTCTCCAAAATATTTTGCTTACCGATAGATTTCTTTTGACGTGTTACCAGCTCGATCGCTCTTCTGAAGGGGTCTGGAGTCGGTCTGGCTGGGAAAACGACACGATAGATATCTAGATATTGGTGCGTTTCTACTCAATTTTATCCTAATCAGAAACCCGCGTTTGCATTTTTGCGACGTGGGTTTTTGGCATCTAAACCTCTGCTGACAACCTGGATGCAATATTGGCACGAACCGTTGGTGACAAGTTAAGCCATTTTGTTGGGTGTCAAGCAAACTCGATCGAATAGCTCGAACCCTTTTCAACTAGTGAGGTGGGAGATTCTCTATTGGAGGGTTTTCGGAGATGTCTACAGAGAAGGCAAACAAAGTAAAGACTATCTCAAGCGGCTACCCCATCAAGTCACCCGATCGCCTACGGTCAGTTCGATCGGCTGCAAAAATGGCGATCGCAGAAAGAGACTGAAGTCTGAATAATTCCAAGCAATAAAATCGTATCCAATAATTTCAGTCATTGAAAATACAAAGTTAAAAATCTTTACAACACTTTTAAGACTTTGATACACTAACCCAGTGGCAAGGCTCAAAAGCCCGTCATACCTTTCCGAGCCTCAGTTCGGAACCGACTTTAGCTCTGCATCCCTTCGTTGCCAACTTCCGGGCCGCAGGTATCTACGTCACTAGAGCTAACGCTCGAAAATCAAAAATCCAGACCTCGATACTGACGTTTTCCAAGGAAAATCAAATTTTTCGATTGCAATCTGCACACCTTAAGCAAATACTCTGGAATTGAGACCAAATTATGGTTCAAGCTAAACCCCATCCCTCATCCCTGACAGACAACTTGCAAACTCTGACTCCATCGGAGTCAGAGCAGGTGATTCGCTTCGAGCATCCCCAGAAATATCGCACCAGTGAGGGATACACCGGCACCGGCGAAATTGTGGCCAGTGGAGATGGTCGCTCTTTTGAAGTATCTGCCACCTATACCCTCAAGGCGAAGGTGAAGCTCGTTAACGGAATTTTCGATCCGGCAAATCCCACTCTGGCCGATGTTTATACTCGTCGCGGTCGTTGCGTGGCCGTGGTCGATAAAACCGTGGACGAACTCTACGGCGAGTCCCTGCGCAACTACTTCCAAGTGCGGGAAATTCCCCTAGAGGTGCTCGTCTGCCGCGCTTGGGAATCGGACAAAACCCCCGAAACCGTCCACCGCATTCTGGCTTTCCTGGGTAAAGACGGCTGCGACGTATCCCGCAACGAACCCGTCCTCGTCGTTGGTGGCGGCGTTCTCAGCGATGTGGCCGGACTCGCCTGTGCCTTGCAACACCGACGCACCCCCTACATTATGGTGGGAACGACGGTGGTTGCCGCGATCGATGCGGGTCCTTCTCCTCGCACTTGCACCAACGGCAGCCAGTTTAAAAACAGCATTGGTGCATATCATCCCCCGCTATTGACCTTAGTCGATCGCCATTTCTTCCGCACCCTGGATATCGGACACGTGCGCAACGGCATGGCAGAAATTATCAAGATGGCCGTCACCGACGATCCGGTATTGTTCGAGTTGATGGAAGAATACGGCCCTCGGTTGGTGGAAACTCACTTTGCCACCATCGATGCCGACGAAAAACTCGAAGAGATTGCCGATGAAGTCATCTATCGGGCTTTGTTCTCCTACATGAAGCACGAAGGGACGAACATGTTCGAGACCTATCAAGACCGTCCCCACGCTTACGGTCACACCTGGAGTCCTCGATTCGAGCCGGCTGCGAAGTTGATGCACGGTCACGCCGTTGCCATTGGTATGGCGTTTGGCGCGAGTTTGGCCGCCCAGATGAACTGGCTGCAACCCGAAGAACGCGATCGCATTATCGCTTTGTGTCGTTCTCTGGGTCTATCGGTATATCACCCGATTCTCGAAAATACGGATCTGATGCTCGAAGGGCAGAAAAACATGCGCCGCAAGCGGGGAGAAGGGGGTTTGTGGGCCCCGCTACCCACGGGAATTGGTTCCTGCGATTTCGCCCAAGAGGTATCTTCGGGCATGTTGCAAGAAGCTGTCGAACATCACAAGCAACTCTGTTCTGCGTTTTCCGATGATGGCAAAGGGGAGCAAATGTACCTGCGCGATCTCGGTTTGGAATAGGGAGAAATACGAATGAGTCAAATTTTAAGCGCACCCCAAACTCCCAGACCCGTTACCCCTTTGGGCATTCTTGTCGAAAAGCTCGAAGAGACGGTGGAAATGGCGCGGAATGCCGAAGTTCCTGCCTCGGTCATGGAATCCCTGGAGCAAGTACAGGCACTAGCGGCCGGGATCGATCCCTACCTCGAAGAGTGCACCACCACCGAATCGGAGGCATTAGCCGCTCTCGCTCGAAAAACGGCGGCCGAAGACTGGAGCAAGCGTTTCTCCGATAAAGAGACGGTGCGCCAGTTAGAGCAGGAAATGCTCTCGGGCCATATTGAGGGGCAAACCCTGAAATTGTTCGTCTACATGACCCGGGCCAAGCGCATCCTGGAAGTGGGAATGTTTACCGGATATTCGGCCCTGGCGATGGCAGAAGCACTGCCCGACGATGGGTCGATTGTGGCTTGCGAAGTCGATCGATACGTGGCAGATTTTGCCCGCGACTGCTTCGATGAGTCCCCCCACGGCCGCAAAATCGAGATTAAAGTCGCTCCGGCACTGGAGACGATGCAAGCCTTAGCCGATGCGGGCGAGTCCTTCGATTTGGCTTTTATCGATGCCGACAAGACCGAGTATATCGACTACTTCAAACTGCTCCTGGATGGCAACTTGTTAGCACCCGGCGGCTTTATCTACGTCGATAACACTCTGCTTCAAGGTCAACCTTATTTGCCATCCGAACAGCGGACGGCCAACGGAGAGGCGATCGCTCAATTTAACCGCTTCGTCGCCGAAGATTCTCGCGTGGAGCAGGTTTTGTTGCCGTTGCGCGATGGTTTGACGGTGATTCGACGGAAGTAGGTCGGTTTCAAGGTCAGGGCAAAGCCAATGTAGGGGCAAAGCATTTGAGCGATAAATTCTGGATAAAACAAAATCCTAAATATCCAAATGCTTCGCCCCCCCGAATTGACAAACGAAGCTGGAACAGTTGTACTGTATCCGCCAAAATGGATGCGATTGAAATGCTTCGCCCCCCGAATTGAAAAACAACACGGGAACAATCGTACAGCATCAGTCATAATTTGGGCGATCGAGTTACAAACCCCTCAAAACTTCAATTAAAGGCGAGGCGATCGATGTTCTCGCGTTGCCTTTTTTTACAGCAAAAAATTGTGAGTTATCGCAAATCTATTAATGATGGCAGTCTTAAAAAATATCGGCACTTTAGTATTACTCTTTATTGCCTTACCGATTAATTTAGTAATTGTGATGATTTCGTTGGCGATCGGAGTGGTAACTGCTCCCTTTCGCCAAAAAAAGGCGATCGATAACCCCAAGAATATTTTAATTACGGGGGGAAAAATGACCAAAGCCCTGCAACTGGCACGTTCTTTCCATCAAGCAGGGCATAATGTATTTTTAGTCGAAACTCATAAATATTGGCTGTCAGGTCATCGATTTTCAAATGCCGTCAAAGGATTTTATACCGTACCTGCACCGGAAAAAGATGCTGATGGGTATTCGCAAGAATTACTCAAAATCGTCCGCAACAAAAATATAGATGCATTCGTTCCCGTCTCGAGTCCGGTGGCGAGTTACTATGATTCAGTCGCGGGAACGGTACTTTCCGAACATTGCGAGGTGATTCACTTTTCCCCAGAAATCACTCAGATGTTGGACGATAAATTTAAATTATGTGACAAAGCCCGTTCTTTAGGTTTATCTGCACCCAAATCTTTCCACATTACTAACCCCCAACAAATCCTCGATTTTGATTTTCAAGCTGATGGCAGTCGGTATATTCTCAAAAGTATTCGCTACGATTCGGTTTCTCGGTTGGATATGACGCAATTTCCCTTTGAAGGAATGGAAGAATATGTCAAAAAACTGCCGATAAGTGAAGAAAACCCCTGGACGATGCAAGAGTTTATCGCGGGGCAAGAATACTGCACTCACAGTACCGTTCGTAACGGGAAAATTCGCCTGCATTGCTGTTCGGCTTCCTCTCCATTTCAGGTGAATTACGAGCATCTGGACAAGCCGGAAATTTATGCATGGGTCGAGCAGTTTGTCAAGGAACTAAACTTGACCGGGCAGATTTCTTTTGACTTCATGCAAACGGCAGATGGTACGGTTTATCCGATCGAATGTAATCCGCGAACTCATTCGGCAATTACGATGTTTTACAATCATCCGGGATTGGCAGATGCGTACTTAAAAGATAGTACTGGGGAGAACGAATGCCCGATCGAACCTTTAGCAGAAAGCAAGCCGACTTATTGGTTGTATCACGAAATTTGGCGACTGACAGAGATTCGATCGCTCTCGGATTTACAAACTTGGACAAACAAAATGGTGAAGGGAACAGATGCCCTTTTACAAGTTAACGACCCGCTCCCATTTTTAACAGTTCCTCACTGGCAAATCACGTTATTATTACTCGAGAATTTGCGCAAACTGAAGGGTTGGGTGAGGATTGATTTTAATATTGGTAAGTTAGTAGAAATTGGCGGGGATTAGAAAAAGGAAAAACCACAAAGGCACGAAGGACACAAAGATTCGATATATAGCGTTTATCGCGATTGTGAAGTCCGAAAAATGTAGGGGCGGGTTTAGCTAAAAACCATGCCTCTACAGGGATTACTTATCAAAACCCGCCCTCGCGCTTACGTACCTCAAAAATACGAGAACTGCTATATCTAATTTTTTTAGAGAGATAATGACCGAACAAGTTGGAATTGCCGTGACGTTTGTTTTATTCCTACTCTTATTTACTGGGGTAGGAATTTACTCGGCAACCCAAAAACAGAACACGACGACTGACTATTTACTGGCTAGCCGTAATGTCAATCCTTGGCTGACTGCGTTTTCGGCAATGGCAACGGGTCAAAGTGGTTTATTATTTATCGGTCAGGTGGGGTTTGCCTATAAAATTGGGCTATCTTCTTTGTGGTTGACGATCGGTTGGGCGATCGGGGATTATCTGGCTTGGTGGTGGGTTTTCAAGCGGCTGAGACAGATGTCTGAAGAGACCGAAGCAGATACGGTTTCGGCTTTTTTGGGTCAGAGTCTTTCTGGTATCAAAGAGTCTCGCATTGTCACCATTATTTCGGCTTTAATTACGATCGCCTTTCTGGGACCTTACGGGGCCGCACAACTGGTTGCGGGAAGTAAAGCCCTGAATACGGTATTTGGCTGGAACTACAGTTTGGGAATCATTATCGGTGCGGTTATTGTCGTTCTTTACTGTTTTTCTGGGGGAATTCGCGCCTCAATTTGGACGGATACGATCCAGGGAATCATTATGGTATTTTCTTTGGTCTTGTTGCTGGTTGTGGCGATTGTCAGTTGTGGGGGATTCGGCAGTTTTTGGCAATCTTTAGGCGAGATCGACCCTACTTTAATCGACCTCAAAGCATCGGCACAACCTTGGGGATTTTTCCCCTTCTTTTTCGGCTGGATCGTTGCTGGGTTTGGAGTGGTTGGTCAGCCTCCTCTCTTAGTTCGCGCCATGGCGATCGATTCCGATCGAAATATTGGGTTTGCTCGCAATTTGAAAACCGGTTTGGGTTTAATTAACTCCGTTTCCGCTATGGGGATTGGATTAGCCGCGCGGGTATTAATGCCCCAGTTGATGGTTTCTGGGGACCCGGAACTCGCCTTACCTTACCTATCTCTAGAACTCCTCCCGGTGGTGTTAGTCGGCATGATGCTAGCAGGGCTATTTTCAGCCACGATATCGACTGCCGACTCGCAAATTCTTTCCTGTTCGGCGGCACTCACTCAAGATATTTTTCCCACTGCTGCGGGTTCCTATAAATTTGCCAAAATGGGAACGCTTGCGGTCACTGCGGTGATTTTAGCGATCGCCCTGGTTGGAGATAATAATGTCTTTGCCTTGGTGACGTTTTCTTGGTCGGCATTGGCCTCGGGATTAGGGCCGCTGTTACTTTTAAGAGTTTGGAATCAACCGCTCGATTTACCCACGGCGATCGCCACAATGGGTGTGGGAATTTCAGCGGCATTAATTTGGAATTTGGGTTTAGGTTTCTCGAGTGCCATGTATGAAGTTCTGCCGGGGATGGCTGCGGGTCTGGCTGTCTATGGTATCGCTCGACTTTCGGGCAGGTTTACATCGTTTTCTTAATCGTTTTGTTGTTGGTTATCGATCGAATTTTATGTCCGTTCTTCGCATCCTCCATCTCGTCGGTTCCGCCGAAAGCGAATTCTTCTGCGATTTGTCGCGCCTGTATGCCGCAGATTGCATCGCTGCTACGACTAATCCCGATCGCTATGAATTCCATATTGCTTACATTACCCCCGATCGCCAGTGGCGGTTTCCCGCATCGTTGAGTCCGGCAGATATCGCTGCTACCAAACCCATGCCTTTATCTGATGCCACCGATGCGATCTCCGCTAAAAACATCGATCTGGTGTTGCCGCAAATGTTCTGCATCCCCGGCATGACCGAATATCGCGCCTTCTTCGATTTGTTAGAAATTCCCTATGTGGGCAATACCCCAGATTTAATGGCCCTGACAGCACACAAAGGCAAAGCCAAGGCGATCGTTTCTGCGGCAGGAATTAAAGTCCCCCACGGAGAAATCCTGCATCGGGGAGATGTTCCCACGATTAAACCTCCCGCCGTCATCAAACCCGCCAGTTCCGATAATTCCTGCGGAGTTGCATTCGTTCGAGACAAGTCCGAATATGAGGCAGCATTGAAAACAGCCTTTGCATATTCCGAGGAAGTGTTGGTGGAAGAATATATCGAACTCGGCCGAGAAGTGCGCTGCGGCATCATTGTCAAAGATGGCGAGTTGGTGGGTTTGCCCCTCGAAGAGTATCTCGTCAATTCCCAAGACCATCCCATTCGCGACTATGCCGATAAATTGAAGCGATCGGACGATGGCAATTTGAGTTTAACCGCCAAAGACAATATTAAAGCCTGGATGCTCGATCCGAGCGATCCGGCTACCGAACCGGTTTGGGAAGTGGCGAAGCAATGTCACGAAGCCCTCGGCTGCCGCCACTACAGCCTGTTCGACTTCCGCATCGACCCCCAAGGAGAACCCTGGTTTCTCGAAGCGGGATTATATTGTTCGTTTTCCCCGAAAAGCGTCGTTGCCTCGATGGCGAAAGCTTCGGGGATGGCCGTGGATGAGTTGTTAGCCGCGGCGATCGATGAAACGTTAAAAGAACGTTTGCCCGCAGGCTGAGAAAACGGGACATAGAGATGTTTGTGCTGATGTACGCGCGATCGGGTTGGACTCGTTCGCGCGTACAATCGTTTTGCCCATGTATTGCCTAAAGATAGCGCGCCCGAGATCGAACTGACGGTTTTTAGGCAAACCGATGTCCGTCAATCAAAAAAAACAAACGTATACACGATCGCAAACAATCGTCGTCCACATTAGAAATTGAGAGTGTAACTTAAAGCGATCGTCTTCGATATAGAAGCGAGCGTCAATAAATACCGTCTGTCTCCTTAAACGTTTAAAGTTCAAAAGGTTTATCGTTTTTTTCAGACTGGACTAGCCACTTGTTATTTCATCATTCAGGGGAACTTAATCATGACTATGATTTTGAGTATGACATTCGATCTGACTTCAGAAGCGAGAACGATCGGATCTGGAATGTCTCAATGGAGTTTTTGGAATTTATTCCGTTGCCAAATGACCTAGCAACTTGCAATTGATTCCTAGTTTTTTTTTACGATTATTGGTAGATATCGAGCGTGTAACTGTCCGCGATCGCCGTTTTAAAAACGAGTTGTAGAAACGATCGCGTGCTGATGTCTAGCCTTGTGTAGTAATAGGACATGTCAGTTTTAAACAGTTCGCGATTCGCGAGCGGCTGTGAGGGTAATTTGCTGCCCCGCAGAAAAGTTTTTAGATAAGATTAGTGATTCTCCTTCAGTTTGGAGATAAGCTTCTCGTACCAAGAAAACTTGAATTTATTGCAACTGTCTGCGCTCGATGCCGGCTTTAGAGCGAGCAAGTCGTTGCGATCGGATTCTTTTTGAATTTCTCTAACTTGATTTTTTTAGACCTGCGGACTTGTCGATCGAGTTCCGTTTCATCCCGCACGAATTTTTTGTGGAAATCGAGTAGATTCCTGTTTCTACACGACGTTTCCCATCCTCTTGTTATTCCTGCTACTTCTCGATTTCTTTAGGACTATCAACCAATGCCGACTCCTACCACAACCATTAACCTGCCTGCTGAAGAGTTTATCAACGAGAATTTCGACTTTTCAGTTGTTTTTGATAATACGAGTACCACAGATGTTGGTTACGGGCCATTTTTCGATATGGTGGTTCCGGGCGAGATTCAACTCGGCAGCGCCAACTACCTGGGTGCGCCGATTACTCTTATCGAATACGAGTGGAACGGAACGGAGTGGGAACAGGGCGGAACCCTCGTCACCGAACATCCTTACGATACAAACTTGGCACTCCCCACAGCAGCCAACGCTGGGGATAAGTGGTATTTGGTCGAACTACCTTTTGGTAGCTTCGTTCCCGAACAGCCAGAAGCCGAAGTGACCTTCGCGGGTAATACCCTCAGCAAAGCAGATGGGGCGTTAGTTGGTACTCCATTAGAAATCACATCGCAGGGGGGATTCCGCTACGGGGACGATGAGTTCGATACTCCTAACGATGCAATTCAAGAAAATATCGCTCAAACCAGCGAAATTACCCCGAAGGTTATCGAACTGACCAAAGAATCCGACGCGCCGGAAAAAGAGAGATCGACCGGTGAAAACTTCCCAGTCACGTATACCTTAACGGTGGACATTGCCAACTTGGAGACGGTGGATAACCTCGTCATCTCCGATGTCCTACCCGATAATATGGAGTTTCTGGAGTTTGTCGATGTGGCGGGGGGAACGGTCACTCAAGCACCCACAACCGGCGCGCCTGCCAATGGCAATAGTTTTACCATCGACTTGGGTTCGAGAACGGGTTCGACCTCTGGCGAAGATATCGTCATTACCTATCGCGCCTACGCACCGGAATTAGATGCCGATAGCGCCGAGGTTATCGATGCCAATAGCGGAGACGATCGCCCGGCCCTTAACGAGTCTCAGGTGACGGGAACCTACGACGGTACTGCCATTAGCGAGGCCACCACAGATGCCGTGGGTTCCGAAGACGACCCGGCCGACTACGAACTGACCCTGAAATCGATCGCCATTCAGAAAGGAGTCAGCATTGTCGGTGGCGGCGATGCCGTTCCGGGGAAAACTCTTCAATACACCCTCGACTTCCAGATTTCCGACTATTTCTCGTTCGAGGATATCAATATCGAGGATATCTTTTCTGACGGACAGCGACTCGATAGCGGCTTTGCCCCCACCCTGCAAATTTTCGGCAACAACGGTACGACGGGGACGACTAGCTTCGATAACTTTACTGGAGATGTCGATAACAACTTTACCTTCGACAACTTAACGGGAATTGTCGATACGGGAACTCCGGGGACTTCGACGGGGGCGACCACCCTCAACTTCAACGTTTCCCAGGAACTAATCGACAGCATGGTGGATGCCGATGGTATCCTCATCGGCGATGAGGCTGAATTTGGCGATGGAATTCTCGGACAGGGCGGAACGACCGGACGGATCGTTTACCAAACCATCATTCAAGACGAATTCACCGACCTCCACAACACTGCTGGCTTCTCCGGCGACCAAAGTGTGGACTTGGACGATTCGTTAAGCAATACCGTTAATATTAGCGGGACGCTCGTTGCGGATGACGGTTCTCGACCGGCGACAGAAGCCGATGGCAGTGGTGCGCAAGTTCCGATCGCCACCCCCACCCAATCGAAAACCATCTACGCGATCGATGGTGACACAAACGTCCCAGCAAATCCGACGCTGACTCCCGGTCAAACCGTCACCTATCGGATAACGATGGAACTGCCGAGTGCCGACGCGGAGAACTTGGTGATTACCGACTTCTTGCCGTTGCCGGTTTTCACCGCAGACGACCTGGATGCGGACGGTACCGCAGACACCGGTCTGGTGGTCGTTACCTATGATGGTAATCCGCCAGCAGCCGGAGAGCTTTCCTTCGGCCCGAGTCACACCCTCTCGACAATACTGCCAAGTACGGCGAACCCGACGGTAACTAGCACTGGAGGGTCTGCAAATACAGTTGCTTTTGACTTCGGTTCCTTCGACGATGACCAGAATCGATCGGCAACCATCGACCTACTCTTCACCGTCACGGCGACGGATGCTCCCTTTACCGATGGATTGTACCTCACCAACCAAGCCCAATCCGAAAGCGGTAACACCTCCACCACGGTGACGAACGCCACGGAAATCGTTCAAATCGAACTCACCCAGCCGGAACTGAAGCTCACCAAAGGGGTGGTGTCCGAGGAAACCAACGATGGTACTTTCGACCCCGGCGCGCCGACGGCATTTGCCGCACCCGGAAGCACCGCACCGGCTTATACCGGCGGAATTAACAGCAACAACTTAGATACTGCCAATATCGACAGCAACCTCTCTGGGGTAGATGCGGGAGATTTGGTCAAATTCTCGATCGTCGTGGAAAACACGGGCGGCGGCGGGGCGTTCGACCTGAAGATCCAAGATGCGATTCCCCTCGATGGCGATGGCAACCCCCAGTTCCAACTTCCCACGGGAGGTGCGGGACTGAACTTGCAGGTGTTTAACGGCAACGGCGGTACCGTCGGTTTCACCGGTGACTTGTTTAGCGGTGGCATCAACATCAACGACGATGCCAACGGCGTTATCGACAAAGGACGGACGGGTAACACCGTCACTGGCGATGGCAGCAACCTGCTGATTATCACCTACGACTTGCAAGTGCTCAGTACGGCGGAATCCAACGAACCGCTGACCAGCGAGGCCCAGATTCTCGAATATTCGGCGATCGAAGGTGGTAACGACTATACCAATGGGGTCGCCAACGACGATTGGATCGATCCGGCAAGCGTCACGATCGATACCCCCGAGATTGCCAAAACCCTCCTGGGAACGGAAGTTGACGGTTCCAATAACAACCAAGCCAACCAAGCCACCATCGGGGAATACATTCAGTACGAGGTGGTGCTGACGGTTCCCGAAGGCGAACTCCCCAATGCCCGTTTAGTCGATCGACTCGATGCCGGATTGGGCTTTGTCCGTGTGGATGAGGTGATTCTCAGCAGTGGAGATATTACCTCTACCGGAACCCTAACTCCAGCGGGTCTGGCAGCCAATGCCACCTCCACCGCTGGAACGGCAGCCCAAGAGGTAACTTTCACCTTGGGAGACCTCGACAACGCCAACCTCGATAACGGAACCCCCGAAACCATCACCATTCGCTACACGGCAATGGTGGTGAATACCACTAATCCCACCCGCAACGAAAGCGGCGACAAACGCAATAACCGAGTGACGCTACTGGCCGATAACGGTATCTCCGGTAACATGGTGCAGGCGAATGCCCAGAATGTAACCATCGTCGAACCGGTCGTTAACGTCACTCAAAGCGTCGTCGTCACCGAAACTGGAACCAGCACTGGGGACGCAGGCGATACTGTCACCTTGACGATTACCCTTACCCACGATGCCTCGACTCCCGATGCTTTCGAGACGGCCCTTACCGATGCGATTCCGGCTGAAATTCAGAGTCCCAATCTGGCATCGGCGACGTTCAACGGTACGGATGTCAGCGGCGATTTCAACCTGACCGGAAACGACCTGACGACGGTGAATCCTTTCGATCTCACCAACGGTGGTGAAATCGTCGTCACCATTACCGGGACATTAAGTTCGGGGGTTGCGCCCAACCAGGCAATCGACAACGATGCCGATGTCACCTTCAGCAGCTTGGATGGCGACGGCAGTCCTGGGGTAGACCCGGATACCAACATCCTGGACGATGCCACCAACACCACCACGGACGATCGCTCCACATTTGTCAATACCGCCAACAACAACAACGACGAACGGGATTACGAGGTCACCTCAACGGGAACGGTGACGATCGAAAACGTATCGCCGGTAAAGTCGATCGTTGGTAGTTCCGAAGCCGAAACCGATAACACGACGACGAATGCAGAAGGGAACGTCATTACCGATGACGTGGCGATCGGGGAAACGGTCACTTTCCGCTTGGTGGTGGGTTTGTCTGAAGGAACTATCAACGGACTGAAACTTCAGGATAATCTACCAGATGGGATGCAATTTGTCAATGGCACGGCGCGGGTGGCATTGGTGAATACCGATACCAACAACCTCACCACCAACGAAGCTGGATTGAGTGGGGCGATCGTTGCCAACGAAACCGATGCGTTCACCCCAACCGTTCTGTTCCCCGATGCCAGCGTTTCCACCACGGCCAATGGCAACGACGATAACTACGGTTCCGGGACGGATATCTTCTTCTCCTTCGGCAACGTCACCAACACCGGAACCAACGCCGGTAGCGAGTTTGTCGTCGTCGAATACGATGCAGTGGTTCTCGACGTTCCCGGCAACGAAGGTGGTGTATCCCCCACGGCCCTAACCAACAACTTCGATGTCATCATCAGCGGCAGCAGCGTCAACACCTCCACCGACGCGACGGTAACGGTTCTCGAACCTGAATTGAACATCACCCAAACCCTGACGATTAACGGTACTCAAGAAGGGTCTGGCGATGCGGGAGATACTGTCACCATTCGCCTCGAAGTTGAAAATACGGGAACGGCCGCTGCTTTTGAGGTTGCCCTCAACGACTTACTCGATCCCACCAAGTTCGATATCGGGTCGGCGACTGCCACGACAACCCCGGCTGGGTTTAGCTTCAGCAACAGCACCGGAACCGCTGGCGAAGTCACATTTTCCGGTGGCGATATTCCCGTCAATACGGGTACGCCATTGGTCTTTGAGTTTGAAGTTCCCTTGCTAGATGCAGTGGAACCGGGAGAAACCCTCACCAGTCAAGCAAACATCACCGAAGCCACGACCATCGATGGTACGCCGACATCAGGTATCGAACGGGATATCGCTGACCCTAACGACATTGAAGCCAACGACCAGTCTCTGACCATTGAGGGGCCGACTCTGACAACGCAGTTGGTAGAGACGGAAATTAACGATGGCAACAACGATAATTCCGAAGCAGTTATTGGCGAACTGGTCACCTACGAACTGACCCTGACGATTCCCGAAGGAAGCACCCCCTCGTCTGTCCTCAGCGATACCCTCGATCCGGGTCTGGCGTTTGTCGGGTTCACCAGCATCGACCTGGATGGGGCAACTTCTACTACAGTGACCGATGTTACGTCTTTGACCAATAACACCAACGTCACCAACGACGGTTCCGATATCGCCATCGACCTTGGTAACTTGGTCAATACCGGAGACAACGCCGGAGACCAAACCATCACCATCCAATACCAGGCGGTGGTGCAGAACGTCCCCGCCAACCAAGGCGACGGCACCGAAACCAGCCCTTCTCTCAACAACGATCCCTCCTTTAGCTGGGATAACGGTACGGTTCAAACCATCGAGGAAGCTGCGCCTTCGGCGAACGTTACGGTCATCGAACCCCAACTGGATATCGTCAAAGAGGTGGTCGTCGATGGTTCCGGCACATCCGGCGATGGCGGCGACTCCGTGGTGTATACCATCACCATCGAACATACGGGCGACAGCACCGCCGATGCGTTCGATCTCAATCTGAGCGATGCGCTGCCGCCGGAGTTCGTTCCCGATGGCAGTCCCTTCAGCCTCGGTGCGGCAAATACCTCCAACGCTAATCCTGGGGACTTCAGCATCGATGGTAGCAATAACCTCCAAGTCGTTCCCGGCAACGTCGATTTAGCCCTGGGTCAGGTTCTCGTCCTCGAAATTCGCGGTACGATTCCCGATAGCGTCGAGACGGGGGATACTGCCGACAGCACCGCTACGGTCACCTGGACGAGTTTGGATGGAGAGGTCAGTAATGTTTCTACCCACACCACAACAGGCGACGAAGAACGCACCGGAGACGGCACGGGCAACAACGACTACACCGCTGATGACAACGCCGAATTTACCATTACCGGCGCACCGGAGATTACCACGGAACTCGTCGGTAGCGAACTCGATAACTCCGGCAGTGGCGGCGACAACGGTAATACCGATGCGGTTCCCGGCGAACTGGTCACCTTCCGCACCACCATCACCGTTCCCGAAGGCACCACTTCCGGCGTGGTGTTGCAAGAACTCCTCGATCCGGGATTGGCGTTTGTTGAAATTACCAACATCTCCACCCCACAAGGCAACGTCACCGGTGGATTCGACTTCACCGACGAAGCAGCAGCGAATACAACCGCAGCGGTCGGAACCAACGGTAGCGACTTCACCCTGAACTTGGGCGATGTGGTCAACGCGGCCAGTTCCGATGGAACTCCCGAGACGATCGTCATTGAGTACACCGCTGTCGTCCTCAACGATGCAGCCAACCAAAGTACCGATAACGAAACCGGCCCGACCCTGAACAACACCGCCACCCTCGACTGGACAAACAATCCCACTCCCGGTACGCCAATTTCGGCCACCTCTGCGACGGAAGTCTCTGTGGTGGAACCGCAGTTGCAAGTCATTAAGGATGTGGCGGTTAACGGTTCGGGTTCTGAAGGTGATGCCGGCGACCCCGTGGTCTACACCATCACCATCCAGCACACCGGTAACAGCGAAGCCGATGCCTTCGATGTCAACCTCACCGATGTCCTACCTGCCGGGTTCGTCCCCGATGCCGATGCCATCAGCGTCACCAACAACACCACCGGTAACACCATTCAAGACAGCGATTTCGAGATTGGTGGGGGGAACACCCTGCAACTGGCTTCGGGTAGCAACATCGACATTCCCGAAGATACGCTGATTACCCTCACCGTTAGCGGTACTCTCGCCGACAGCGTTCAGTCTGGGGAAACCGTCAACAGCCCCGCCGAAATCACCTGGACGAGTGTTGATGGCGATGCTAGCGATATTTCCGACCACACAACTACGGGCGATACGGAACGCACCGGTGCAGATGGGGAAACGGGTAGTCCGAACAACTACGCCGACAGCGACGATGCCCCGGCAACGGTAACTGGTGACATCAGCATTGAAAAGACCATCACCGACACCAGCGAACCCGATAGCGACACCTCTGGAAATAACGTCGCCATTGGCGAAGTGGTCACCTACCAAATCGCCGTCACCATTCCCGAAGGTTCCACAGAAGGCATCGTCGTCACCGACGACTTGCCACCGGGTCTGCAACTGACCGGAACTCCCACCCTCATTACCAATGACTTGAACGGTACGGTAACGCCCTTAAGCACCACCGGAGGAACCAACAGCGGCGACCCGATTACCTTCAACATCGACACGGCTACGGCAACGGGAGACAACGACCCCGGCAACAACACCTTCATCATCCAATACCAAGCGGTGGTGTTGGACGAACCGGGTAACGCCGATACCACCATCTTGACTGGAGATGCCCAGTTAGTTCATAACGATGCCACGGGAACCCCGATTGCTACCCCCATCGAAGCCCCCACGGAACCGACGGTAACTGTCGTCGAACCCGTCCTCGAAATCGTCCAGACTCTCGAACTCAATGGGAAAACGGCAACAAACAACGATGATGTCGTTCCCGACGGAGACGCGGGAGATACGGTCACCATCACCCTCGATGTCACCAACAGCGGTAATGCCGGTGCATTTGAAGTGGAGATTCAAGACCTCCTCGACCCGAATAAGTTCAACCTGGGTACGGTTAACTTTGTCACCACTCCCGACGGAATGGGGAACGTGAATGGCGATGGTATCAGTTACACCGGCGTAGATATCCCCGCAGGTGAAACCGAACAGTTCGTGTTTACCGTGGAACTCGCCGATGGGGTCAGTCCTGGGGAAACTCTCAATAACGTGGCAAGCATCACCGAAGCCACTACCATCGACGGTACGCCCGTATCAACCATCGAACGGGATATTACCGATCCGAATGATATTCCCTCTAACCCAGAGGCACTCATCATCAACGGACCGATGCTGGATGTGACGTTAGTCGGAACTTCAGTCAACAGCCCCAATAACGGCAATACGGAAGCAACCATTGGCGAACTCGTCACCCACCAAATCACCCTGACCATTCCCGAAGGCACAACACCGGAGTCCGTTCTTGCCAATGCCCTCGATCCAGGTCTAGCGTTTGTCGAGTTCACCAGTATCACTCCATCTTCGGGTGTCACTTCTAATACGGTGGATTTGACTGATGTTACTTCTCTCAACAATGCGGTGAACAACACCACAAATGGTAGCAGCGTCGGTGCGAACGGAAGTGGCTTCACCCTCGATTTGGGCGATTTGGTAAATACCAACAGTTCCGATGGTACTCCCGAGACGATCGTCCTAGAATACACCGCTGTCGTTCTCAACGATGCAACGAACCAGGACACCGACGGGCAAAGCGGGCCATCCCTCAACAGTAATGTCACCTTCGATTGGGGAACCAATTCTGGCGATCCCCTCGCAGGTAGTCCCGACGAGATTACCGTCACCGAACCCCTTCTCACCATCCAAACCGAAGTCCTCGAAGACCCCAGTACCGCCCAAGAAAACGTCCGCCGCAACATCGGCGATACGGTACGGGTGCGGTTGACCCTTTCTAGCGACGATGCCGATGCCTTCAGTGCCGATGCCTTCGATGTGGCATTATCCAACCTGATGCCGACGGGGGTAGACTACGCGGGTAACTTGGCTTACGTTTCTGGGGTCAATCCCGATTCCCTGGACGATGCGGGGGGTACGGTGAGTGCTACTTACAGCACCTTCCCCGATGGCAGCGTTTCAGTTATCGAATTCGACGTTACCCTGAATGGCGATGTTACTGCGGGCGACATTACCGATACCGCCCAGGTCACTTACACGAGTTTGGCGGGCACTCCGGGAACCATCACCTCTAACAACGCCGATTCCACGGAACGCACCGGAGATGGCGGACTCAACGACTACCGCGACGAAGATCCGGCTTCGATTACCGTTAACCAGCCTCCGGAAACCGACGACGCAGAGGAGTTCGTCGCCCCTAGCGAGACGATTAACATCCTCAATATGGGCGGTAACGATACCGATGGCGGTACGGTGGATGAATTCCGCATCGATACCCTACCCGAGTCGGTGGATGGGATTCTGTACTTGGGCAATCCCGACGATCCGACGAATCCGGGTACGCCTGTTACCCTGAATCAAATCATCGATGCTGCCGATATCGGTAATCTCTACTTTGAGGCAACTCCTGGCTTCGATGGCGGAGAGTTTACCTACTCGGCGATCGATAACGAAGGGGGCATCGACCAAACCCCGAATACCGTCACCCTGACTCCAAATCTCCGTCCGGAAACGGTGGATGCAGTCGATCGCGTTCCTCCTGAAGGAACCATCAGCATCGAAGGCATGGGCGGCAGCGACCCCGACGGTACGGTGGTTGAGTATGAAATTACCTCCCTACCGGGCGACGGAACCCTGTTCTTGGGCAACCCTGCAACGGGCGGTACTCCGGTTAACGTGGGCGATCGCATCCCCGCCGCCGATATCGACGACCTGCATTTCACCGCACCTCCAGGATTCACCGGAACCACCTTCGAGTACTTCTCTGTGGATAACGAAGGGGCGACGGATCTGACCCCGGCAACGGTAACCATCGATTCCAACCCCCGCCCGGAAACCAACGAGGTCATCAACAACGTTCCCCTGAGTTCCAACGTTCCCCTGACGGGTCTAATCGGTCCCCTCGGTGGCAGCGACCCCAACGGGACGGTGGACGAATACCGGATCGTTTCCGTCCCCGATGCGGCCGATGGCGTTCTCTACCTGGGCGATCCGGCGAATGGCGGAACGGTACTGTCACCGAACAGTACGGTACCTGCGGGTCAAATTAACGACCTATTCTTCCAATCCACAGGCAACTTCGACGGCGCAACCTTCGAGTACGCGGCGATCGACGATGAAGGGGCCCAAGATTTGACCCCGGCGACGGTGACCCTGAACGCACCTCCCGAGACGATCGACTCGAACGGAACGGTTCCCCCCAACGGCACTATCCCCATCGAGAACCTCGGCGGCAGCGACCCGGATACGATGGTTCAGTTCTACACCATCGACAGCCTACCTCCCGCCGCCGACGGAACCCTCTACCTCGGCAGCGCCACCCCCGGTAACGAAGTGCAAGTGGGAGACAACCTGACTCCGGTGGAACTGGAGCAACTGTTCTTCACCGCATCCCCCACCTTCACAGGGGATACCACTTTTACCTACCACGCCACCGACGACCTCGGTTTGCCCGATGCCACCCCGGCCACGGTGACGATTACCTCGATCGAAGGCAACGTTCCCCCGGAAACCGTCGATACCCTGCAAACCATCGAACCGGGAACCACCGTACCCCTCCCCGTACCCCCCGGTTCTGACTTCGACGGTACGGTGACGGGCTATCAAATCGATACGCTGCCCGCAGCCGAGGACGGCGTACTGTCTCTCAACGGGACTCCCGTCACGGCCGGTCAAGTTATCCCCACCAACCAAATCGGCAACCTCGTCTTCGAGGCCACCCCCGGTTTCGATGGTGGAGAGTTTACCTACTCGGCCGTGGACAACGAAGGCGATGCCGACCCGACTCCGGCGACCTACACCCTGAACGCACCGCCCACCACCGAGGATGTGGACGATCGGGTCAACCCCAACGACACTCTGCCACTGACGGCTTTAATCGGTAACGACCCCGATGGCGCAGTGGTCAGCTACACGATCGATACCCTACCCCCGGCGGCCGATGGCGTGCTGTACCTGGGCGACCCCGCTAACGGCGGTACTCCCGTAACGGCCGGACAGGTGATTCCCGCCGACGACATCGACGACCTGTTCTTCACCGCTAGCAGCACCTTCACCGGCACCAACTTCACCTACTCGGCGACAGACGATGACGGTATTACCGATGCCACTCCCGCCACGGTGACGCTGACTCCCGACGGGGTGAACCTCGCCCCGCAAACGGAGAACGTCGAAGAGACGGTCAACCCCGGCGATACCCTGAATATCCCCGATATGGGCGGCGACGACCCCGACGGTACGGTGGAAGAGTACCGCATCGATACCTTGCCCGAACCTGAAGACGGCATTCTCTATCTGGGCGACCCGACGAATGGCGGAACCCCGGTTAACGAAGGCGATATCATCCCTGCCGACCAAATCGACGACCTGTTCTTCGAGGCAACCCCCGAGTTTGACGGTACGACGTTCACCTACTCGGCGATCGATAACCTCGACGAAGCCGACCCCTCTCCTGCCACCGTCACCCTCAATCCTCCCAACACCCCACCGGAAACCGAAGACGGCATCCAAACGGTACAACCCGGTTCTCCCAACCCCTTAGACGTTCCCGGCGGTACCGATGAAGGGACGGTCACCGGTTACACCATCGATACCCTGCCCGACCCGGCAGATGGCATCCTCTACATCGGCGACCCCAACTCGGGCAACACCGTTTCGGCCGGTCAAACCCTGACCCCGACGCAACTCGAACAGTTGGTGTTCGTTGCCGAACCGGGCTTCGATGGCGGAGAATTCACCTACTCGGCGATCGACAACGACGGTTTGACCGACCCGAGTCCGGCCACCTTTACCCTGAACGCCCCACCAGAAACCGACGACTTCACCGGAAATGTCGAACCCAACGACACCATCAACTTGACCAGCTTGGGCGGCAGCGACCCGGATGCGACGGGTTCGGTAGTCAGCTACACGATCGATACCTTGCCTCCAGCCGCCGATGGCGTGTTGTACCTGGGCAGCGTCGCACCGGGGAATGCAGTCACCGCCGGTCAAGTTATCCCGGCAGCGGATCTCGATAATCTGGTCTTCGAGGCAAGCGACACCTTCACCGGAACCAGCTTCACCTACTCGGCTACAGACGATACCGGGGCAGACGACCCCACCCCGGCAACGGTGAACCTGATTCCCGATGGCGGAAACGTTCCCCCCACCACCGACGATGTGGAGGATACCGTTATCCCCGGCGGCACCCTGAATATTCCCGATATGGGCGGAGACGACCCCGATGGCACGGTGGATGAATATCGCATCGATACCCTGCCCGCACCGGAAGACGGCATCTTGTACCTGGGCGACCCCAATGCCGGCGGAACCCCGATCGATGAGGGAGATACAATTCCGGGGGCCCAAATCGACGACTTGTTCTTCGAGGCGACTCCCGAATTCGACGGCACAACCTTCACCTACACGGCGATCGATGATGAGGATGGAGAAGACCCAACTCCGGCAACGGTGACCCTGAACGTTCCGCCGGAAACTGATAACGGGGCGCAAGAAGCAATTCCGGGAGAAGCAACCACCCTCGTCGGACTCGGTGGCGACGATGCCGATGGCACGGTGGAAGGCTTCCGGATCGATAGCTTGCCCGGACTGGTGGATGGTGTCCTCTACCTGGGCAGCGTCGCCCCCGGCAACGAAATTTTTGCCGGTCAAATCCTCACCCCCGAACAAATCGAGCAACTGGTGTTCGATGCCACCAACGACTTCGACGGGGCGAACTTCACCTACTCGGCGATCGATAACGACGGTATCGTCGATCCCACCCCGGCAACCTTCGACTTGGTACCGCCTAACGATCCGCCGGATACCGATGATGTCACCGACAATGTCGCCCCGGAAGAGACGATTAATCTCACCGGACTCGGCGGCGACGACACCGACGGGACGATCGCCTACTACACCATTACTTCTCTACCGCCAGGACCCGACGGCATCCTCTACCTGGGCGACCCCGAAGTGGATGGAACCCCCGTCAGCGTGGGCGATGTCCTCACTCCCGAGCAAATCGAACAGCTCCATTTCGAGGCATCTCCCACCTACTCCGGTACCAGCTTCACCTACGCCGCAGCCGATGACGATGGGGCATCTGACCCCACACCCGGAACGGTCACTTTGGGACTGGGCAACCTGCCGCCGGATACCGACGATGCCATCAACGAGGTAGAAGAAAATACCACGATTAATCTCACCGGACTCGGCGGCGAAGATCCCGATGGGACGATCGACTTCTACACTCTCCAAACCCTGCCCAACGAGGGAACCCTCTATCTGGGCAACCCGGCATCGGGCGGCACTCCCGTCAGCGTCGGTCAAACCCTGACCCCCTTTGAAATCGACAACCTCTACTTTGAGGCACCGACGGGATACTCGGGTGATAGCAACTTCAACTACACTGCCACCGACGATGACGGCAAAGAAGATCCCACTCCGGCCACGGTCTTCCTACCCACCCCCGGCGGCAACCTGCCCCCGGATACAGAGGATGCTTCGGGCACTGCTATACCTGGAGAAACTATCCAACTCACCGGACTTGGCGGCGAAGATGTCGATGGCGGTACGGTGGATGGCTACCAAATCGATAGCCTGCCGCCCGTTGGCACGCTGTTCGTAGACGATCCGGTGGACGGTCTGACTCCTGTTCTGGTGGGCGATACTCTCACCCCCGAACAAATCGAAAACCTGTTCTACGAAGCCCCCACGGACTTCACTGGAGACACCACCTTCACCTACTCGGCGATCGATAACGATGGTGCAGTTGACCCCACGCCGGGAACGGTCACCATCAGCGCCCTCTCCGACAACATCCCGCCGGATACCGATAACTCTAGTGCCAACGTACCCCCTGGTGGTTCCGTCAGCCTTCCCGGACTGGGCGGCGACGACCCCGACGGCACCGTTGCCCTGTACCAAATTAATACCCTCCCGAGTCAGGGAACCCTCTATATCGGTAATCCCTCTCTGGGCGTAACGGTGACTCCCGGTCAAATCTTGACCCCCACCCAACTCGAACAACTGGTATTCCAAGCCCCGCCTGGGTTTAGCGGTTCTAGCTTCACCTACTCGGCGATCGACAATGAAGGCGGCCGAGATGGGACACCGGCAACGGTTACCCTCAGTTCGACTGTCATGCCATCAACCCCGCCACCTTTCGTTATTGGCGGAGGCAACCCCAGTCCGACACCGGAACCCACACCGGCACCGGACGAACCGACCGTTGCTCGCGGCGATCGGGAGGAACCCGAAGAACCGGAACCCACCGACCCGACACCCCAACCCCAGCAGATCGATCCCAACTGCGTAGACTGCTGCCCCGAAGCACCGGAACTCGAAGGGGTTTACGTCGCACCTCCCGAAGCGCTTCCCGGCGCGCCGGTTCCTTCACCTCCGGCATTCGACAGCGCGGCATTCATTCCCGTTCCGGAAACGATTCTCAACGGTGGGAATGGTAATGACTCGATCGAAGGAACCAACGCCAACGACGAACTGCAAGGGTTTGAAGGAGACGATCGCCTCGAAGGCAGCAACGGCGACGACCTAATTGTGGGCGGCATCTCTAGTCCTACCCCCGTGGGCAATACCCGCGATCGGGATTTCCTCGCCGGTAACCAGGGACGGGACTTCATTGCCGCTAGCGAAGGCAACGACACCGTTTATGGCGGCGAAGATGCCGATGTGGTACTCGCTGGAAAGGATAACGATCGCGTCTGGGGCGATCGGGGTGACGACACCCTCCTAGGCGAACTCGGCGATGACACCATCTCCGGCGACTCTCAAGACCTCAACGATGGCGAACTCTCCGGCCAAGACCTGATTTACGGCGGGGCTGGAAACGATCGCCTCAACGGCAACGAGAAAAACGACACCATTTCCGGTGGCGATGGCGACGATTTCGCTCGCGGCGGCCAAGATGACGACCTCGTTTATGGGGATGGCGGAAACGACTCCCTTTACGGTGACCTGGGCGATGACACCATCCTCGGCAGCCTGGGCAGCAACGCCCCCATCGGTCACGATGAAGAGCGAGACTTGCTCTACGGCAACCAGGGCCGCGACCTACTCAAAGGCGGTCAGGGTGACGACTCTATCTACGCCGGACAACAAGACGACTTGGTTTACGGCGGCAAGGATGACGACCTGGTTCTCGGAGAACTCGGCAGCGACACCCTCTCCGGCGACCTGGGCGATGACACCATCCGAGGTGGCACCGGCGACCTCTCGAACCCCGACCTCGACGGCCGCGACCTGATTTACGGCGGTGCCGGAAATGACGCGATTTACGGAAACGAAGGGGAAGACACGATTACCGCTGGGGACGACAACGACCTAGCGCGAGGCGGTCAGAATAACGATTTGATGTTCGGCGACGGTGGAAACGACACCCTCCACGGGGAGTTCGGCGATGACACCATCCTCGGTAGCCTGGGAAGTTCTGCTTCTGCGGGTGCTGACGACGAGCGAGACTTGCTTTACGGCAACCAGGGCAGCGACCTAATTAAAGGAGGTCAGGGTGAAGACACCGTTTATGCAGGCAAGCACGAAGACCTGGTGTACGGCGGCAAGGATGGGGATCTGATTTTCGGAGACCAGGGCAGCGACACCCTCTCTGGCGACCTGGGAGACGACACCATCATCGGCGGCACCGGCAACCCATCGAACCCGGAAGAAGACACGGCCAACGACGTTATCTTCGGTGGTGACGGACGAGATCTGATGGATGGCAACCGGGGCAATGACACCATTGTCTCTGGCAGCGGCGACGACATCGCTTTTGGCGGCCGGGGAGATGACATCATTTGGGGAGAAGCTGGAAACGATGTCCTATTCGGCGACCTCGGTAACGACACCCTCTGCGGTGGCGATGGCGACGACCTGATGATCGGCAGCAACGGCAACCCCAACAGTACTGGAGATGGCGACGATCGCCTCTGCGGTGGGGCCGGAAACGACAGCTTGTTCGGAAATGAGGGCAATGACACCCTCATCGGTGAAGATGGCGACGACTGCATGTTCGGCGGCCAGGGAGATGACACCCTCAAAGGCGGCAACGGAAACGACCTCCTAGAAGGCGATCGGGGCGACGATCTCTTGATTGGCGGCAGCGGCAGCGATGTCTTCGTCCTCCGCGTCGGCGACGGCAGCGATGTCATTACCGACTTCGAGGTGGGTGTAGACTTGTTGGGCTTGGCAGATGGTCTGAGTTTCGAGCAGCTCACCATTACCCAGGGTACAACTGGGGCGGTAGTTAGCTTCGGGACCGAAATCCTCGTCACCCTAACAGGAGTCCCGGCGACTTCCCTGAATGCGACCAACTTCACCGATCGGTTCAAGGGACAAGAACCCGACGAACACGACTGCCCAGAAGCCCCCACCCTCGAAGGCGCACCGGTCGAACTCATCCCCGCATTCACCCTGGAAACCTTACCGGAAATCGAGAACGTCCTCATCGGTAACGCCGGTAATGACGGAATTATCGGTAGCGACGGCAACGACTCGATTCGCGGCTTAGCTGGAAACGATCGCGCTGACGGTGAAGCGGGTGACGATATCCTCGTTGGTGGTCTCTCCAGTGGGGAACCGGTGGGTTCGGATTTCGATCGCGACTCCTTATTCGGCAACCAAGGAAACGATGTCATCCTCGGTAGCGAGGGAGAAGACTTCCTCTACGGCGGTAAGGATGGCGATGTCATCCTCGGCGGTAAGGATAACGACGACATCAAAGGGGAACTCGGCGATGACACCCTAGCTGGCGAACGGGGCGACGATCGCATCTTCGGCGGCACCGGTAACGGCAACAATCCCGACACCGGAAACGACCTGATGTACGGCGGCCTGGGGAACGACGAACTGTACGGAAACCAGGGCAACGACTCGATTTCCGGCGGCGATGGCGACGATATCGCCTTCGGCGGCAAGGATGATGACCTGATTTCTGGGGAGTTCGGAAACGACACCCTCGAAGGAGAACAGGGTAACGACACCATCCTCGGTAGCCTGGGCAGCAGCAATGGCATCGGCGGCAATGGCGAGCGAGATTGGCTCTCGGGTAACGCCGGAAACGACCTAATTAAAGGGGGTGAAGGCGAAGATACCGTCTACGCTGGAAAAGACGATGACCTGGTTTACGGCGGCAAAGACAACGACGTGATTTACGGCGACCGCGGCCGCGACACCCTTTCGGGAGACCTGGGCGACGACACCATCTCCGGCGGTACGGGCGTTGCGAACAACCTCGAAAGCGAAGCCGATGCCGATGTCATCTTCGGCGGCGATGGAAACGACCTGATCGACGGTAACCTGGGCAACGACAGCCTGGTGGCCGGAACCGGAAACGATACCGTCAGTGGCGGCCGTCAGGATGATGTCATCTGGGGTGAAGCAGGAGACGACCTCCTATTCGGCGACCTGGGAAATGACACGATTTGTGCGGGTGAAGGGAACGATACCCTCGTCGGCAGCAACGGCAACCCGCTCGAAACCAACGATGGAGATGACAAACTCTGCGGTGGGGCTGGAAACGATGTCGTTTTCGGTAACGAAGGTAACGATCGCATGTCCGGTGATGCAGGGAACGATCTATTATTCGCGGGTCTGGGAGATGACACCTTAACTGGAGGTTCTGGAAGCGACATCCTCAGTGGCGAGCAAGGAAATGATGTGTTGACCGGTGGTGCGGGGGTCGATCGCTTCGACTTCGCGGATAACCATGGCATCAACTTGATTACCGACTTCCAAGATGGTACCGATCGCATTGGTCTGATGGGCGGTTTGACTCCCGAGCAATTGGAAATCGTTCAAGTCGATGGCAACACTCAAATTACCGCAGGGGATCTGGCGATCGTCCTGGCTGGTGTGAATGCTACCTCGATCGGTGCTGACGATTTCTCGATTCTCTAATTCTCTTTTTCTCTTAACTCGACTCTTTCTTAATTTCTCTGTCGAGCTAGTTTGAATATTCCTCTGACTTTCACCTCCGACTTTTTTCGAGTCGGGGGTTTTTCTTTTCGCCGAAGCCAAATTTAAATCTAGGAGAATCTCCGACAAAATATACAAGTCTAACTCGAACGTATACTGAGAACTTTTGCGTAGGTATACTCTAACGCTTCTTCCGTAATTATAGCGAGAAGAAAACCGAGCTGTCAACGAAATAAAGCGATAAAAGAGGTTCTGTAACGAGTCTTTATAAACATCAGTTTTATCGATCGCAATCTTTAAGGCAGAGCGCGCCTATAAACTCAGTATATTCCTGCGGAGTCTCCGCGCAATTACCGTTCGTTAAATGTATATTTTTAGAATAGATCGTACACTTTTGAAGATGTTTAATTTTGAGGTTGCAAGAGAGCGAATTGAAGAAACCACAAAGGCACAAAGGACACGAAGGAAGAAGATAAGGAGAACGCTCGATAATTCGCTAGGATATTTCAATAGCTCTATCGCCATGGCACTTTTGTCACTTTGCCCGTGTATGAGCTGAAGACTAATAGCTGATAGCTAATAGCTAATAAAATGAGACGAATTGCGATCGCCCAAGATACCCTCAAAATTATCGAATCGGGTTGCTACCAAACACCGGACGGAACCCATATCGATATTTCGTCCGACATCCGTACTTGTTTGCAAAAAACTCAACCTTACACCCCCGAAGAATTATCCGAAATCGATCGAGAAATTCTTTCCCATCCCGCTCAATTTTCCACAACCCAATTTGAAGTGAAAAACGAAACCACTTTAACTGGGGCAAAACGGATGGCAGAATCGGGAAAATATCAAAAAATTGGCGTGCTCAATTTTGCCTCAGCCAAGAATCCCGGTGGCGGTTTCCTTGGTGGCGCGCAAGCCCAGGAAGAAAGTCTCGCTCGCAGTTCCGCCCTCTATTCGAGTCTGTTGCAATGTCCCAAACACTACGAATTTCATCGGGCAAATCGATCGCTTTTATATTCCGATCGCATCATCTATTCTCCTCATTGCCCGGTGTTTAAAACAGATAATGGAACCTTATTAAAACAGCCCTATTTTGTCGATTTCATCACCAGTCCCGCACCCAATGCCGGGGCAGTTGCCCGGAATCAACCCAAGTCCGTTCGCGACATTCCCGAAGCATTGCGCGATCGCGGTGGGAAAGTCTTAGCAATTGCCACTCATCAGGGCTGCGATGCTTTAGTTTTAGGCGCTTGGGGATGTGGCGTATTTCGCAACGATCCGGCGATGGTGGCACAAATGTTTGCCGATTATTTGTTACCGAACGGGCAATTTTGGGGCAGGTTTAAAAGCGTTTTATTCTCGGTTCTCGATTCGACGAAAAAGAGAAGAATATTTGCGGAGTTTGATGAGCGATTTTCAGGAGATCGATCGTGATTTAAATTTCAAAGTAGGTAAGGATTAAGGTTCGATTTTAGATACGGTCAAAGTTCCAATGGGTAGGGGCGGGTTTTGAATTGAGATTTTGGGTAAAACTCAGAACATATCCCTAAACCCGCCCTTACAGGATGTTTGAGCAGATCTGAAATCTGAATGCTTATCAAAGTAGAATCTAGTGTTTTTATAATCAATGAGAGACAAAAATTGTAGGAGTGGGTTGAGCATAAAATGATGCCTTGACTGAGATTTTTCTTCAAAACCTGCCCTCGCCAGATATACCGCACAAGTCTGAAAAATATATCTATAGTCAATTTAATTTTTGTCTCTCTTCAAGAATTCTCTTTGCTTCATCTTCTCCTTTTGGAGTTGTGATGAGCCAAGCAATATCGCCAATATTTGGAACCCGTCCAAGTTCATCCCATTCTGTTTTCAGGCGATCGATAATCCGATCGATATCGAGCTGCCAAATCTGATATTCTAAGTTCTTGCCATCAACGAACTCAAACATCCCGATCGCCATCAGTTCGGTTTCGAGTATTTCTCGAATTAAGTCAAGGGCGATCTCTTGAATTGCTTCTGCTTCGATATTTGGGTTTTCTCGTTCAATTTCGCAAATAATTTCCCACAGACCTACATCGTCTTCTGTTCCTTCAATAATAAAATCCTGCCAAAACGGAAAGTACATATATATAGAAGATCGAGTTGCCAGCACTAGTATATTAAGAGCAGCAATCGCCCAAAGCATTCCATGGTTCGAGTCTTACAAGCAAATCAACTCACGCTACATGATGTCGAAGTTAAATTTGGCTTGCAGCTTGAGGTAAGTCCCGAGTTTTTTACCGAGTGGCAGGTGTCACCGATTGCTTTAGATGACTATCAACGCCAGGTACTCGATCGCGCGCAGGCAGATTTCAGATACTTGATGGCATATCCGGTGCATGAAGAGATTGTGAAAATGGTGGTGGTTTCACCGTTACTATCGGTTGAAGGTTTTGATCGAAGTCCCTTTCGTCCTGTCGCCGAACAAACTATCGAAGTTGAGGTGGAAGCGGACGACGAAACGATCCGGGGACGAGTGGATATTTTGGTGGTAAACGATCGCCCTTGGGTCATCACAGTAGAAGCAAAAAGTCCGCAGTTTAGTTGGCTTGCGGAATTGCCCCAGGCGTTAACTTATATGATGGGTGGATCGCCGCCTAGTTCGACACGGTTCGGACTGATTACCAACGGCACCGATCTGATTTTCGTCAAGCTGGAAAAAGATGCGGGGAAATATGGATTGTCAAAGACATTTTCGCTATTCAATCCAGGAAACGATTTGTATGATGTGGTGAGCGTGTTGAAATCGGTAAGCAGTCTATGATTCGGCACTTGCTCGCACCTTTTCCTTGCCATACATCGAGAAATCTCCACATTACCACTCGTGACATAAGCAATTTTATCGGGTGTCAAGTTGACTGGCTCGAACGATAGAACCCTCTGTCAATAAAGCGTTTGGGCGATCTGACTCTTGTACGCAGGGGGTTTGGGGGAGTAGAGGGGCCCCCGGCGGGGGGTTTCTTACAAGGGAATGTTTTTTAGAATTGGGCTTGACCATTCGTTGGTCAAGCCCAAGGAATGGTCAAGCTATCAGGGCGATCGTGAACTGATGAGAAAGAATCTACCATCTGGCTACCGAAC
>JAXHUC010000005.1:0-85655 GCA_034189805.1 Cyanobacteriota bacterium | reverse complement strand
CAGCCCCCAAACCCTCCCCTCGCTGCTACAATGCCAAAATACCGAGCAGCAGTCCGATCGGTCCGAATCGCCAAATCAGAAATAGAAGCCACCATGGGAATGCGACGAATTATCGAAATTTTGCGGGGCGGCGAACCTGACGATGCCGTAGAAGTACGCGGCTGGGTGCGTACCGTTCGCGAGTTGAAAGACTTTGCCTTTATGGAAGTTAACGATGGTTCTTCCCTGGCAAACTTGCAAGTCGTACTCGAGGCGGACTTACCCAACTTTGGCGATATCCTCAAACAACTGAGTACTGGGGCTTCGGTGGAAGTGACGGGAACGTTGGTGGAGTCTCCGGCGAAGGGACAGCGCATCGAACTTAAAGCCCAGACGGTGACAGTCGTTGGTGAATCCGACGCGCAAACCTATCCGTTGCAGAAAAAACGCCATTCCTTCGAGTTTCTGCGCACTTTGGGACATTTGCGATCGCGCACGAACACTCTCGGGGCGGTTTTCCGCGTCCGCAACGCCGCCAGTGCTGCCATTCACCAGTTTTTCCAAGAACGGGGTTTCCTGTGGGTACAGACTCCCATCCTCACCGCCAGCGATTGCGAGGGGGCTGGAGAGATGCTGGCGGTGACTAATTTCGACCTCAAAAACGTTCCCCTCTCCGATACGAAAGAGGTGGACTATACTCAAGACTTTTTCGGCAAACCCGCCTATCTCACCGTCAGCGGACAACTTGAAGCTGAAGTGATGGCGATGGCGTTTAGCAACGTCTATACTTTTGGTCCGACGTTCCGCGCGGAAAATTCCAACACGTCCCGCCACCTGGCTGAATTTTGGATGATCGAACCGGAAATGGCTTTTTGCGATCTCCAGGGAGATATGGATTTGGCGGAAGCGTTTTTGAAGTATATTTTCAAGTTTGTCTTGGAAAATTGCCCGGAAGATATCGAATTTTTCAACAAGCGAATTGATAAATCGGTGTTGGAACGGGCGGATAATATTATTAATAGTGAATTTGCCCGAATTTCTTATACCGAGGCGATCGAGCGGTTGGAAAAAGCGAAGCGCAAGTTTGAATATCCGGTAGAATGGGGTGTCGATTTACAATCGGAACACGAGCGCTATTTGGCTGAAGAATTATTTAAAAAGCCAGTAATCGTGACCGACTATCCGATCGAAATTAAGGCGTTTTACATGCGCTTCAACGACGATGAAAAAACCGTGGCGGCGATGGATGTTTTAGCGCCGGGAGTGGGTGAAATTATCGGCGGTTCTCAGCGGGAAGAACGATTGGATGTGTTGGAGAAGCGCATCACCGCGCAGGGTTTGGATATCGAGGATTACTGGTGGTATCGGGACTTGCGACGATACGGAACCGTTCCCCACGCTGGCTTTGGCTTGGGTTTCGAGCGGTTGGTGCAGTTTATGACGGGAATGGGGAATATTCGAGATGTGATTCCTTTCCCCCGCGCGCCGCAGAGTATCGAGTTTTAGGGTTTTTGTGGGATTGAGAAATACTCTTTTTAACGAACCACAAAGGCACAAAGGACGCGAAGAGAGAGTGAAGGCGGGCGATCGAGTTCAACCCGATTGGAGTGCTAACATCCCCAAAACCCGCACCTCAACCGCCGATTTCGCATCGATCGACAGTTCGTAGTAGCTCGATCGGTAAAAGATAGTTATTATCAATAGAGTTTTGACCAATTACCAGCGAGAGATCGAAATGAAAACGAAAGCAACTGCACTCCTCCTCCTCCTCGGCTTAGTCGCACCTCTGGGTGCTTGCGGCGCTGATGAAGGTGGCGAAGTGGAAGAGCAACCCGCAGAAATGGAAACCGAAGGAGAAATCAACACTCCGGCGGAGGCAGAAGGTGGTGAAGGCGGTGAAGGTGAAGAAGGCGGTGAAGGCGGTGAAGGTGAAGAAGGCGGTGAAGGCGGTGAAGGTGAAGAAGGCGGCGAAGGCGGTGAAGGCGGTGAAGGTGAAGAAGGCGGCGAAGGCGGTGAAGGTGGTGAAGGCTGATTCCTACCTAATAACAACGCTCAAATCCGATACCTGTAACGCTTAATCGCTAGTTAGTCGAGTGATTTCCCTCGGTTTGTCGCCTCCGGGGGAAGTCGCTGACTTGCTCGCTCTGCGCAACTGTCAGTACCGCCGATAGCGAATCTGGCTCGGATGCGGTACAGTAGCCGCAGTGGGCAAATGATGGCAAAAAGCCGATCGTTAAGTCTCGGGTGTAAAGCGACAAAAAGCGAGGAAATCGTTGGCAGTACTTTTCGTGCTAGTTCTAGAAGATTTGAGCTGCGATCGCCCTCATTTGATTCTCATTCGTTCGCCCATTCTGTTCCTGCTGAATGCTGATTGACATCTGACTTTTGAATCGGTATTTGAATCGGTAAATCATGCCAAAATCTCAGCTAAAACCTCAGAAAACTAGCGATAAACTCTATCAGTTTCTAAGCAACAACTTTTCCTATCTTAAATGGGTTTATCAACTGGTTAGTTATAAGTTTCACCAATTAAAGCGACCAGAAAACACGAACTGGAATCAGTTTCACAAGATTCAATACCGTCCCTCCAAAACGATTGCGTTTGAGTCGGGAAATCTGAAATTGGTCGGTGACTTATATTCGAGCGATCGAACTGAGGAAAAACCCGTCATTCTCATTCTGCACGGCGCGTCGGTCTTTGGCAGAAAACTTCCCCTCATTCAAGCCTTATCCCAAGAATTTCAAGAATTGGGTTATCCCGTTTTTGCCTTTGATGCGCGCGGCTTCGGCGAGTCGGAAAAACCGGCCGAATATACCCCCGAGTCCTTTGATTTTTCTCAAGATGTGCGATCGGCGATCGATGTTTTGAGCGATCGAGAAGGGTTTGCCAACCGCCGCTTTTACATTGTCGGTCATTCCTTTGGCGGTGGAGTGGCCCTCGGTGCGAGCGATCGAGATTCCCGCATCGAAAAAGTCGTCATCTTCGGTCCGCCTCGCCGACTTGGAGAGCGATTTTTGAATCCCGAAGCACGAGAAAAAATTAAACTCCTGGTTCGCTGGCAAGGAGATATGCAACTCGATCGACCTTTAGAATTCGATCTGTGGAGTCAAGTCCTCGCACCGTTGAATATCGAAAACTATGTCGAACGATTTTCCCAGCCGGGACATACGCCTTTATTTATTGTCGATGCCGAAGACGAACCCGACCCAGATTTAGCGTTTTTACGAGAGTTTTATCAGCATACTGTTGACCCGACAGATTATTGGACCGTACCCGCCACCAATCATTACTTAGATTCGGGTTTTCGGCTCAACGTTCCCCAGTACTATCCGCCAACCATTCGCTCTTTTGTCGAGAAGGTCGATCGATGGTTCGCTGCCTGACGTTAATCTAGCGGTCGTAAATTTAGAATTTCTTCAGAATTTAGGCTTTTTCACTTAAATACACGGTCAATTGATGGAATTAGCGTTGAATCGGTCGTTTCGGTTCCTTTCATGCTTCTCCAAAAAGCTGTGTTACCGTCTATAATATTAAGATATGTGATAAACAATACAGATATCCATCTGAAGTTACCGCATTGTGATATAGACCAATAATTATTAGGTTCAGCCTTTATGGGATCGACCCTTCAAGCCCAGCAACTCTCAATTGAAAGTTTAGCGACGGAAATCTTCCAACGTTCGGCTGGTAAGTGGAAGTCTACGCGACGCTATTACACCCTCAAGCAAGAAACCTCTCAAGAAGTTGTGAGTTTCCTCGAAATCGAGTTTATCGAGTCGGGAAATCCCTTACTGCTCGACTTAGCGCGGTTACACGCTTTAGACGACGATACGGCTTTTGTCTGCGGCAGTCGCGTCCGTTGGGAAAGTCACTACTGCGGGCCCGAGGGAAAGCAGGTGAAAGGTTCGACGATTTTTGGCGTGTTGGGAGATATCCTGTATCGCGATCGCGGTTTTGCCACCTCCAAACCCGTCACGGCTCAATTATCCTCCTCCAATCCTCAGAGCCTATGCTTGAGAACTGAGTATGGGGGATCGGTATTTGAAGAGGAAATCAAGCTCGTCGGTCAGCAATACCGCACCCGCCAAACCATTATCTCCCGCGCTGGAGAAGAGCACACCATCGGTCAGTATTTGGAAATTCGCATCTAGTGCCGCTACGGGTCATTAAAAATGCCCAATATACGTAGCTTTCATAGGTTGAAAGCGGGTTAGTTATTTCTGCCGCGCGGCACTAGTAATCGTGGGGAATGCCGCTTATCTTGCAACCCATCTTCCCAAACTGGATATTGACGGGTTAGGATTTGATGAGCTAGCTCGATTTGCGTAACTGAATATTGACAAACTTATATTTATGTGAAGAAAACGACTCGATCGCCCGATCGGGTCGTTTTAATCATTCGGACGCTATAAACCTTGCGATTCAAAGGTTGTGCCATTTTTATCCCTGCCGGGCCTTGAGTTGCCTTCAGCTTCTTAATAAGATGTAACAAACAATAGCTCGACAGCATTGTATAAAATTTATCTGAAGGGTCAAAAAAACAGGCTAGCCTTGAACTACAGAAGACTTCGGAAATTCTCATATAGGTATGAAGCTTTATCAGATTTATATGAGAAGTACTTTTTTGTAGAGGCTCAACACCTCAAGTCAGGTGTCTCGAGATAAGTTTCCGAAGGCTCGTTTGTATTTCTGCTCCGTTGGGAGGAGGAAGCTGACGATTGAGTTCGGGTCAGTTATATCGAGCCTGCACCCATGTTTAACAAAACATCTGGTTTGGAATTTTCAAACCACACTCATTTCAATCAAGTAGGAGATTGATTTAATGTTCGACGCATTCACTAAAGTTGTTTCTCAAGCCGACGCTCGGGGCGAGTACCTCTCTTCCTCTCAGCTCGATGCACTCAGCAGCATGGTTGCCGACAGCAACAAGCGTATGGATGCAGTAAACCGCATTACCAGCAATGCGTCTACCATCGTGGCCAATGCCGCTCGCGCTCTGTTTGCCGAGCAGCCTCAGCTCATCGCTCCCGGTGGAAATGCCTACACCAGCCGTCGCATGGCTGCTTGCTTGCGCGATATGGAAATCATCTTGCGCTACGTCACCTACGCCGTGTTCTCTGGTGATGCCAGCGTCCTCGACGATCGCTGCCTCAACGGTCTGCGCGAAACCTATCTTGCTTTGGGAACTCCTGGCGCTTCCGTCGCTACCGGCGTTCAGAAAATGAAAGATGCGGCTTTAGCTATCGTTGGCGACACCAATGGAATTACCCGTGGCGATTGCAGCAGCTTGATGTCGGAAATCGGCACGTACTTCGATCGCGCTGCTTCTTCGGTCTCCTAAGCGATCCTCCCTGATTTTTCATGAAGTTTCGACTTCATCTAAATTTTGACAAAGCCAACCCTTTAGAGAAATACCAAATACTATGAAAACCCCCATTACTGAAGCAGTATCTGCCGCCGACTCCCAAGGCCGCTTCCTCAGCAGCACCGAAATCCAAATTGCTTTCGGTCGTTTCAAGCAAGCCAGCGCTAGCTTGGAAGCTGCTAAAGCCTTGACCTCCAAGTCTTCTGACTTGGTGAACGGAGCCGCCAACGCCGTGTACAACAAGTTCCCTTACACGACGCAGATGCAAGGTCCGAACTACGCTTCTACCTCTGAAGGTAAAGCTAAGTGCGCTCGCGACATCGGCTACTACTTGCGCATGGTGACCTACTGCTTAGTTGCTGGTGGTACCGGTCCCATGGATGAGTACTTGATTGCTGGCATCGACGAAATCAACCGCACCTTCGAGTTGTCTCCCAGCTGGTACGTCGAAGCTCTCAAGTACATCAAATCCAATCACGGACTCAGTGGCGATCCGGCGGTTGAAGCCAATTCTTACCTCGATTACGCCATCAACGCTTTGAGCTAGTTCATCTGGCTTGGAAACGGTAAGGAGCTACAACGCACAACTTGGATCGTATGTAGTTGTTTGCAGTTTCAACCCGGATCGTTAAAAAGCTACCGCTCGAATGTTTGTAGTTTTTAACCGATCCGGGCAATTTTTATATTTAGATAATCTTTTTTAGTCAAACAATGGCAATCACAACAGCCGCCTCTCGGCTGGGAGTTTCTGCATTCAGCGAAACTCCTACAGTCGAGCTTCGTCCTAACTGGACGGAAGAAGAGGCAAAAGTCGCAGTTCGTGCGGTTTACCGTCAGCTACTCGGTAACGAGCACGTGATGAATTCCGAGCGCCTGACCAGTGCCGAATCTCTCCTGTGCAACGGGAACATTTCCGTTAGAGATTTCGTTCGATGCGTGGCAAAGTCAGAGCTGTACAAGTCTAAATTCTTTTACAGCAACTTTCAGAACCGATTCACGGAACTGAACTACAAGCACTTACTCGGTCGCGCTCCCTACGACCAAACCGAAATCGCTTTTCACAACGACTTGTATCACGATCGAGGGTACGACGCAGATATCGACTTTTACATCGATTCGGCAGAGTATCGCTCTTGCTTTGGCGATAATATTGTACCGTACTATCGAGGTTTTGAGACCCAACCCGGACAAAAAACCGTCGGCTTCAATCGCATGTTCCAACTCTATCGCGGTTATGCCAACAGCGATCGCGCTCAGAGCCAGAAACAGGGATGGCTGACGTGGGAAGTGGGTAAAAATTTGTCATCGCAAGTGCGAACTCCTTCGAGCCGCACTCTAACCGGAAACACTAGTGGCGCGCGCGGTCAGAGCTATCGGGTGCGAGTGGTACGTGCGGCTCCTCGGGTCGGTCCTCAAGTCCGCCAGACGACGACCGAATTCATCGTCTCTTACGAAGGTCTCTCAGGTCGCCTGCAACAAATTGCCCGCAGTGGTGGCAAAGTGATGAGCGTCACCGAAACTTGAGCGAAATCCTCGAGATCGATCGAAATAGAAACGTAAGGAGAATTAAGCGTGGCAATCACAACAGCAGCATCTCGATTGGGGACTTCTGCTTTTTCAGACGCACCTCGGATCGAGCTGCGTCCCAACTCGACGGCCTCCCAAGCTCAAGCAGCCATTCGGGCGGTTTATCGCCAGGTTCTGGGCAACGACTATCTGATGAAGTCGGAGCGCCTGACCAGTCTGGAATCCCTTCTGTGCGATGGCAGCATCTCGGTGCAAGATTTCGTGCGCGGGGTGGCTAAATCGGAACTGTATAAAACCAAGTTCTTCTACCCGAGCTTTCAGACTCGATTCATCGAACTCAATTACAAGCACCTGCTCGGTCGCGCCCCTTACGATGAATCTGAGGTAATCTACCACTTAGATCTCTATCAAAACAATGGCTACAATGCCGATATCGACTCTTATATCGATTCGGCCGAGTATTTGGAGAACTTCGGCGAAAATATCGTTCCCTACTATCGCGGCTTTACCACCGAAACGGGGCAAAAAACCGTCGGCTTCAGCCGGATGTTCAAGCTCTATCGCGGTTACGCCACCAGCGATCGGGCGGGATTAGGAGGGGCCCAAACCCGTCTGGCGACCGAATTGGCGACCAATAGCGCCTCGGCCGTCGTGGGACCTTCGGGAGCAAACGAAGGATGGGGATACCGTCCGTCCAAAGCCGGAGTCACTCCAGCCCGATCGATGGGAGGTTCGGCCGATCGCTCGGGAAGCAACAGCCGCATCTACCGCATCGAAGTGACGAAAATGCTCGGACGGGGCTATCCCAACAACTTGCGCCGGGGCGGTACGCCGACGGTGCGACGCAGCAGCCAATCCTTCTGCGTGTCTTACGACAAACTCTCGGAAACCCTCAAGCAAATTAACCGCCAAGGGGGCAAGGTCGCGAGCATTACGCCGGCCAATTAAGTTCGGATGCTTTGAGGGAGGGAGATCGATATTTTCCTCCCTCGAATATGGCGAGCATCTCGGATTTACAACTCGTCTTAAAATCGAAAACATTAAGAATCAATAAGATTATGAGAAGTTCGTCTATTTTGGGTTCGAGTGCGAGTACGCCATCTGGCAATCGTTTATTTCGCTATGAAGTGATGGGATTGCGTCAGAGTACGACTAACGATGAGAATGCTTATCCATTTCGTACGAGCGATCGAGTATTTCTGACCGTTCCGTTCGATCGGATGAATGAAGAAATGCAGCGCATCAATCAGATGGGAGGTCAAATTGTGAATATCGAGCCGATGACTTTCGCTCCCGAGTCGGGCGAGGACTCTTAAAAAAAGGGACTAAAAAATGGAATTGTACTCTATCGCTTCTTATCGCATTTTTCGCTAAAAATAGAACTCGATCGCCGTCGCGGGCAGTTGCATGAGAAATGAAAACGTGCATTTTCTCAGAACTGCCCCTTGTAACTTATTGCCATGATGTCTATTATTTTGAAAACTGCGATAGGCTGACTTCATGAGATAAGTTAGAGTCCTTTAGCTTATCAGCATTTTCTGACATCGATCGCAAGACTGTCGATCGCAATCGCATTGCAATTTTAGATTCGTTTTTGGGTTTGTTTTTTGTCAGTGTTTTTTGCAAGTATTCAGCGATCGACCATCGATCGCCGCAACGATAAAGCTCGAACAATCGTACAGTATCGAGTCATTTTTTTGAATCGTCGTGCGTTGTGAAAAAGCCACCGGCTATGACGGCTTTCGCGGCTGAATACTCACTGTTCTTTTAAGACTCGGGATTGATAATGATGTTATCGACTTCAGTTCGATCGACTCGTGAGAGCGATCGAAAAAACTCTCGTATCAGCCAGCTTGCCGATCGAATTGAAGGGGTTTGGCGGCGCGACCTCGATCTTTCTCCCTACTTGCTTCCAGCGGATATGGGATATGTCGAAGGACGCTTGGAAGGAGAAACCGTTACCATTGAAAATCGCTGCTATCAAACACCGCAATTTCGGAAAATTCATCTGGAACTGGCAACAGTTGGTAAAGCCTTAGAAATTCTCCACTGCGTCATGTTTCCGCGTCCGAACTATGCCTTACCGATTTTTGGCACGGATTTAGTGTCCGGACCCGGCGGCATCAGTGCGGCGATCGTCGATTTATCGCCCGTGACGAAAGAGCGTCGGTTACCATTAACCTATCGCCGCGCTCTTGCGTCCCTACCACCCATCCAGTTTTCCCAACCCCGTCAGTTACCGCCGTGGGGTGATATTTTTTCTGACATCTGTCTGTTTGTCCGACCCGAGAACGATCGAGAGGAAGAGCAATTTGTCAACCGAGTCGAAGACTTTTTAACCCTTCACTGCCAGCAGGCGATCGCCGCACCATCGGTATCTCGAGCCGATCGATTACAGCTTTTGCAAGGTCAGCAATACTACTGTACCAAGCAACAAAAAAACGATAAAACTCGCCGCGTTTTAGAACGAGCGTTTGGGGTAGAGTGGGCGCAACGCTACATCAGCACGGTTTTGTTCGATCGACCCGAACGATAGCTATAGCTAGGAGTATGAGGACATCTCATGTAACGAGCTACAGCTATCGAAGTCCAAGTTAGGCAATCTCAGAAATACTGAGAATTTTGCCTCCAGTCTTCTGGATGCTCTGGATGTTTTGGGTGAGTTGGTTGTAGCTGACGGTATAGGAAATATTGCTGCGCCGAGCAGTGGCTTTCCCCTTCACCACCTGAATCCGGAAGCGCTTGCCCGTGTTGCTGTAAGTGCCCGAACCCCCAGCCGGCTTGGTAATTTTGGTCGGGAAATTCGCGGCGATGTCGGTAACTAAAGCCGATCGATTGCTGCTGTCGCTGGTGGCATATCCCCGCGTCAGGGCGAACATCCGATTGAAGCTGACATTTTTGAGACCCACTTGCGATTGGGTGCTGCGGGGGTAGGGAACGGTATTTTCGCCGAAGGCTTGCACGTATTCGTCGCTATCGATGTAGGAGTCGATATCGGCATCGTAGCCGCTTTCGTTATAGATGAGGACGTGCCGGGAAATTTCGGTTTGGTCCTGGGGAGGACGACCGAGAAGGTGCTTGTAGTTGAGTTCGATAAACCGATACTGGGCGGAACGCTCGAAGAAGCGCGAACGATAGGCATCGGATTTGGCAACGGCGCGCACGAACTGGCGGACGCTGATATCGCCGTTGCACAGTTGAGATTCGGCACTGGTGAGGCGATCGCCTTCGAGTAGGTGGGGATTCCCCAGTACTTGCCGATAAACGGCGCGAATCACCGCTTGTACCTCATCGTCGGTGGCGTTGGGACGCAGTTCGACGCGATCGCTGTCGATAGCCCATAAAGACATGATATTTTCTCCTGAAATTTAGGGTGGGAATGGAACGATCGAAATGTTTGAAACCGTTCAAAAGCTTTTTGGGTGCGAGGAAGATACTGAACCTCTCGCACCCGAACTCATGAGATAACCTACACTTCTGTAATGCTGACGATCGTCCCGCTGGAGCGATGAATCCGCTGAATTTGCGGGGTCATCCGATCTCCGGGAACGATGTAGGTGGTGGTGCTGCGACGGCGGCGCTGGCAGTCGAACTTCCCGCCCTTGACCACGATTTTAAAAGTCTTCGCCGTTGCATCACCATAAGGACTCAAACGTCCGCCGGATTTGGGCGGGACGATCGGACTGGCGCTGTTGGTGGCGATCGCTTCGACCAAACTCGACGACTTGGTTGCCGTATCTGCTTCGGCCGGACCCCGGAAGAGGGAGAAGATGCGGTTGTAGCCCACCTGCTTTTGACCGACTTGCGTTTGCGCGCCGCGATAGTAGGGAACGGTGTTTTCGCCGAAACTATCCAAATATTCGGCGCTATCGATATAGGAATCGATTTCTGCGTCGTAGCCGCAATCGACCGTGCGATCGAGATGCTCGGCAATTTCAGCTTGGTCTGCGGGCGCGCGACCGAGCAAATGCTTGAAGTTCAGCTCCACAAATCGGTAGGGAGCGCAGCTTTCAAAGAAGCGGGTGCGATAGAGTTCGGACTTAGCGACGGCGCGCACGAATTCGCGCACGCTAATTTCGCCGTTGCACAACCGAGACTCCGCACTGGTGAGGCGCTCGCTTTCCATCAGATGGGGATTGCCCAACACCTGTCTGTAGGCAGCGCGAATTACCGTTTGCCGGTCTTCATTAGAACTCGTCGGCCACAATTCGACGGGAGGACCGGAAAAGGCATCGATCCCGAACTTGACGGCCGGAGCGGTACTGACCATTGGTTATTTTCTCCTAGATGAATAATGATTTGTTGTCGCGGGCGATCTGTTATCGAAAGAGGCCGCAAACGTTATTATTAAAGTTTTTATTTTAATAACTTTAACCGTAAGCTATCCCCATTTCTGACAGGTTTCGCGACGGTTGAATTAAAAGTTGAATCTCCGAAATAAAACTCGATTTCAACGACCCTTAAAAAAGACCGATTTAACACCGAACTTTATCGTTAAAAAGTCACGATCGGGTCGAAAAAAGTCATCGAATCTATCTAGATCGAAGCGCGATCGCCCCGTTGACGAATTTCGCCAATCGGCGATCGCGCTAAACCTAGACTCCTCACACAGGGGTGATGCTAGCAATTACGCCACCCTGACGGTGAATCCGCTTGTACTCTTCCGAGAGTCGATCGAACGGCACCAAATAGACTTTGTTGGAGCGGCGGAACTTCGACACCCGATTGACCACTTTGGAGCGGTATCCGGTGACTTCGATCCGATACATTTGACCTTCGGAGGTCGCACTGGCTCCCTGGCGGGCGCGCGGGTCGATGGCCGGTTCCGAGAACGCCCAACCGTCCGAACCGCCAGAAGGCGCAACGATGGGGGTCGCCACTTCTTGAATCACCAACCGATTCAGGCGAGGACTCTTACCCGACAAGCTGCCTTTGAGGTCGCTGCTGGATGCGCCGCGCTGGAGTTTGAAGAAATGGGTAAAGCCCACCATCTTCTTCCCGGTCTGAGTTTTGTAACCCCGCAGGAACGGCACGGTATCTTCCCCGAAGGTTTCCTGATACTCGTCGCTATCGATATAAGAATCGATATCCGCTTCAAATCCTTGCTCGTCGAGGATTTGGCTGTGGGCTTTCATCTCGTCGTAGCCATCGGGAGCGCGACCGAGCAAATGCTTGCAAGCAAGTTCCGTATAGCGATAGCGAGGGCAGCTATCGAAAAAGCGCGAACGATACAGCTCGGACTTGGCCACCGCCCGCACGAACTCGCGCACGCTCAGCTCGCCGCGCTTGAATTGAGATTCGGGAACGACAAGCCGCTCGCTTTCCATGACGTAGGCGTTGCCTAACACTTGCCGATATACGGCATTAATTATCGCTTCGGCTTCCTCCTCCGAGCGACCGGGCCACAGTTCAAAAGGGGGAGTATCTTCGTACAGAGCTACCCCAAGTGGAGATGCGGGTCCAAAAGTCATTAAATGTTGTCTCCTCGGTTACTAAAGGAATTGAATCGAATGAATATACTCATAGGAGTTGTCGCGCGGGCGTTCGAGCGAAATAAAGCTTTTCGCCGTACCTGAATTGAGTGATTCAAAGGTCGAGCGCATTCACAGACAACTCCCAGGCACCGCAGCTTGACTTAAAAGATCGTTGTCAAAAAGTGCTTCTAAGGTTTCATCATAAAGAGTTACAATCCGGGAAACATTTAAGATTTGTAACCGATCGCCACTTGACAAAAAACGCTCTAACGGTATTTTCATCAAAACTTGAGGTTTGGGATGCCAACTCAGAATCTAAGCTTTGGCAAAATTCTGAGTTGGATGGTGACGCTAGACCAATCTGTTGACCGAGACAAATGGGTGGGTCTGCAATTTACCATTGGTGAAAGGTTAAGGCTGTATTCACTTTGCCAACGACCCAATAATTGACCGAAAACCCGGAATTGGGGGGAGACCCCCCGCGCACTAGAGTGAAATCGTAGAAAACATTAGCATCAAAAGGATCTAGCTATTCGAAACCGTCAACTTGACATCTAGTAAAATTGCTTAACCTTTCACCAATGCCCGACACCCAACACCCCACCCTCACCAGATACAACCATCCAAAACTGACGTTACAGAGAAATCAAGCCGAAAGCCGCCAAAGCAGAGGCGATCGCCACCCCACCGAGGAACGTGGCACCAAAGATGGCGATCGCCGCACCGGCCAAACGCGCTGAACGTGGGGGTAAGTCTCGCCACTGGGGAGTTTTCAGGCCACCCCCTTGGAAGTTGTAGCCCAAAGTTTCGAGCTGGGTGCGGTAGTCTGCGCCGTAACGAGGCATCCGGGCAAATGGCAATTCCCCGATCTCGCGTTGGGGCAAAATGCGTCGCCGTTGGTAGGGAACGGTATTCTCGCCGAAGTTCTGCCGATATTCGTCGCTCTCGAGAAGGGCATCGATAAAGCCCTGGATACCTTGGGTTGCCAGCACCGTTGACCAGGCAAACTTTTCTCGCTCGTCGTAGACATCCCGTCCGAGAACGCGCTGGACGCACATTTGCACGAAGCGATAGTTATTGTTGCACTCGTAGTTGCGGGTGCGGAAGGGTTCGGAAAGTACCAAACCGCGAATGAAGTCCCGCACGGTAATTTCCCCCGATCGCAACTGAGACTCCAAAGTTTTTTGGCGATTGGAGGTCAACAATTGCTGCTCGTTGTAAATCTGACGGTAGGCCGCTTGAATTAAAGTGTCTACTTCAATGCCGGATGTGAGGTTGTTCAGGGAAAAACTTCTGGGAAACTCGTCTCCAGGGACTTCATAAGCGGCGACCCGCTGATTTTGAGATTTTGTGGGGTAGCTCAATAAAGGAAGTGTCATATTGTAATATCCTCGATCGAAGCAAGTCGATCGCTAATTTGACAAGGGAACGTCATTGAATGCCGTTATTACTGTGAATAAGAGCGTGTTAGCTGGATAAATTTTAAGTAAATGTGCTTAGCAGACATAAATTCACCATACGCAATTGCGAAAAGATTGCATCAAAATGTCATAAACCGTAAGACTTCGCGCAACGATTTTTAATATTGCCCAAAAATATTGACCGAACAAACCGCCACCGTCATGGAAAATTTTGTGGAAAATTTTGCCCCCCAAACCCCGAGCGACAGCAATTCCGAAGCCCCTGCCATGACGGTAGAACGGGCGATCGCCAATTTGCAACAACGCGAAGACCTCGGCATTCGCTACTATGCCGCTTGGTGGCTGGGAAAGTTTCGAGTCCGCGAACCCGAAGCGATCGAAGCCCTACTCGGGGCCCTGGTCGATGAAGCCGATCGCTCGCCCGATGGTGGGTATCCGTTGCGGCGAAATGCGGCGAAAGCTTTAGGCAAACTGGGGGACGATCGCGCTGTACCTGCCTTGATTCAAAGTTTGGACTGTCCCGACTACTACGTGCGCGAATCCGCCGCTCAAGCCCTGGAAATGCTCGGGGATTTGCAGGCCGTACCGTCCTTGTTGAAGCTGCTCGAGGGGGGAGTCGAAGCGGCCGTTCCCGTACCGGGAAAACCCCACCTGGTTCAGCCCTACGATGCGATTATCGAGGCGTTGGGAACCTTAAATACCTCCGAGGCGATCGCGGCCGTCGAACCTTTTTTAGAACATCCCGTCGAGCGGGTACAGTACGCCGCAGCTCGCGCCATGTACCAGCTTACGGGAGAAAATCGATATGGAGAGCGGCTGGTGCGAGCGCTTGAGGGCCCGGATTTGCAACTGCGTCGTTCCGCGTTGATGGATGTCGGGGCGATCGGCTATCTGCGGGCTGCCGAACCCGTCGCCGAAACCCTCGCCGAAAATAGCCTCAAACTCATTGCCCTCAAAGGCATTCTCGAGCGCTATTTAACCGATGCCGATCGGGATAATGTCGAAAATCCGGCACTGTCCGATCGCGCCGTGGAAATTATGACGTTGATGGATTCTTTGTTGTAGGACCGATCTAAATATGACTGGCAAAAAACAATTGGTCGTGACTCGAACGGGGGAACCCTATCAGCCGGCAAGACTCTATTTTGAGGTTGCCAACGCCAAAACCGTTCTCGGCGTGTTTAAGAAGCTGCGTTGCATGTACTTCGAGCGAGATGACGATGCTTGGTTTTGGCTGTATGAAAATGAAACCAAACGGCTCAAGTTTGCCGAGTCTTATAATTCCATTCCCAAATCAGTTCGTCCCCTCGTCATTGGATGTTTTCGCTTCCGAGGCGATCGAGAACTGATACTCGATTTAGACTCCTTCGATCGACTTCTTAAAGCGGTGGATTTTTTCGATCGGCGGATTAATCGCCGCGCGGCCAAGATAACAAGGCTTCGCGTGGTGAACCGTTTTTTTCAAGTAGACGAAATTAAACAATACTCCGAAACCGCCGATCGACTACCCAATAATTTAGATGTCTTTTTCGAGCGAGAAGATGTTTATATTCCCAATGTAGAAGAGTTTCAAACCCAGGTCGAACAGATTGCCGAGCGCCACGAAGAAGAGGAAGAACGTTTAGATGCCATTTCCGATTACGTCAAAGTAAAGTCTCAAGAACGCTTGCCCGAAATTGAGGAAATTTATCCTAATTTTTATGAAGATGGCATGAGATGGCTCGAATTGGTATTGGGTTTGCGACATCTCGAAGCAAAGGCTCGCTGGGAAGGGAACGAAGATTTTAACCAGTACGAGTTTTTACAAGATTTGTTAGAATCAGAACTCACCGATGATGAAGGCGAGGAGGAGTAAGGTGTGGCGCTTTCTTTCGAGCGCGTCGAGCCGTTTTTTCGAGAATTTCAAGCACAGCACGATGCTTTTTTCCAATCGATTCAGGGTATCGAGCGAGGGGACGATCGGCGTTGGTATACCTCGGTTATTCTCAATCGTCTAATTCCTCTCTACTTTTTACAACGCCGGGGATGGTTGGATGGCGGAGATCGAGATTATCTCGAAAACAAACTCGGTCAGAGTCAATTGCGGGGGGAAAATCGCTTTTTCAATGAGTTTTTACAAACATTATTTTTTGAAGGCTTGACCCAATCCGAACTCGACAGAAATCCCACCGCGCGAGTTCTGGTCGGTCAGATTCCCCATTTAGATAATTGTCTATTTCGATATCATTCTCTCGAGCGAAAATACCCGGATATCGCGATTGGCGATCGCGCTTTCGAGCAACTTTTCGAGTGGTTTGGGACTTATGAATGGCGTTTGCACGATCGCAGTTCCAGCAGCCATCCCAACAGCCATCTCGAAATCACTCCGGAACTGTGGGGGTATGCATTCGAGCAGTATTTGAACCGGGATACGTTAGGTGGGTACGTCACTCCGCCGGAAATCTCGGAATATTTGTGCGAACGTACCGTGGGTAGAGCGATTGTCGATGGTGCCAACGAGCGGTGCGATCGCACTTTTGAAGATTTTCACGAACTGATGGTTCGACTCGATCCCGCACTTTGTCTGGAGTTGGTGCGTCAGGTGCTGCCGAGTTTATCGATTCTCGATCCGGCTTGCGGTTCGGGAACGCTGCTGTTGGCGGCGATGAAAATGCTCCTGTCGGTTTACGTGGCGGCGATCGAAATCGTTAGCAATCAAGGGGATAAGGCGCAAAAACAGTGGTTGAGTGGATGGTTGAGTCAGTGGAGTCGTTTTTCCCTCCCCTACGCTCTCGAACGGCGCATCGCCACGGAAAATTTATATGGCGTGGATATCCGGGAAGAGGCGATCGAAATCGGTCAATTACGTTTGTATTTAGAATTAATTGCGGCGAGCGATCGAGTTTCGGAACTGGAGTATTTACCCAATCTCGATTTTAATTTAACGGTAGGAAATTCTCTGATTGGCTGGATTCGCGTTGATGAAGAGGGATTTGATGCCGTGGGAGAACACCAGCAGGGAAACTTACTTCAGCCATTGGTTGCCGATAGCTACCGCCAAATTCTACGCGAAAAAAATATCCGCATCGAGCAGTATAAAGCGCAATCTTTGATTTTGCAAGAAGCGCAGGATATTCCTAAAGGCACGAATCCGCAGTTCGTTCGCGATCGAATTGCCGATGTGGATCGAAAAGCACAACGCAAGCTCGATCGATTGCTACTCGATGAGTTTAGTTTGCGTTTGGGAATTCACTACCCCCAGTCTCAAGTCTCGGGAAAACGCAAAAAAAGATTGCCAATCCTGGCGGATATCGAAGCCTTAAAACCCTTTCACTGGGGATATCAGTTTAATAAAACTATTGAAGAACGGGGTGGATTTGATGTTATTATCACTCATCCACCGTGGGAAAAGTTTCAACCTCATCTCAAAGATTTTATCGCCGATCGCCGCGCCGCATTCGAGCGTTGCGGACTTTTAAATGCAGATTCTCAACTCGATCTGGATAAGTTTTCTCAGTCTCGAGAACTATTTTCGCAATGGCAAGATATTCAAAATCATTATGCTTTCGCGAGTGCGTACTATCGATCGACCGATCGATACCAACATCAAACAGTTATCCTCAACGATCGCAAACTGAAAAACAATCTTTATCTTTATAATTTATTTCTCGAACTTTGCTGGCAAGTTTTACGCTCGGGTGGTTACTGTGCGGTAGAAATTCCCTCTCGGTTTTATCGGGAGTTAGAATCGACCTCACTGCGAGAGATCCTCGTCAATCGCACTCAGCTTGACTCTCTTATTTATTTCGATCGAAGTTTAGATTTTTTACGAAGTTTGCCTGAAGGCGAATCTCTTTCTCTTTTGAATTTTCAGAAAGATAGCAGCAGCCAAAAGATTAAAATCTTAGATAAAGTGGAATGCTGGCAAGATTTTGGCTCTTGTCAAAAAATATCGGGAAATACAATTGATATTTCCAAAAATCGGCTAGCTGTTGCGAATAATTTTTATATTTTATCTTGGAAATCGGGAATTGAGATGGGAATCATGCAAAAAATTACCCAATTTCCTTCTCTGTCAAAAGAACTTGAAAATTGCTGGAATTTTACTTGGGGAAAAGAATCGCGTCAAAAAGAGCGAAAAAAATCCCTCAAAAACACCATTCGAGAAGACCAACTGAGACTCTACGATTTAAAAGCCATCAAACAATCTCCCGATTTTATAGAACCAATCGAATTTAGTCGATCGATAAAATATTCCTCTGACTCGACAATCGAAAATGTATTCGATCGAAAACGAACCTTTCATCCTCTAGGCTATCGTTTAGCCCTTAAAGCCAATACTCGAAAAAGCGACCCCAGAACGACGATCGCCACCTTCCTTGCCAAAGATACGCGAGGTGATAAATCTCTTTGGATTGCCCGACCCAATTCTCTCACATTTCCCACCCTGGCAGAACAGCTAGCTATCTTGGCAATTCTCAATTCTTTTGTCTTCGATTTCTACGTGCGGACAATTATCGTCGATCGCGTGAATTTATTCTATATATCGCAACTGAGAATTCCGCGAATTCGGGCAAGCAATCGATACTTTCAAGATCTCGTCGAGCGATCGGCAAAATTAGTTTGCACGCGACCGGAATTTGACGAACTCGCGCGGGAAGTCGGGTTGGGTTCTCACGAATGCGGCGTTACCGAAAAAGCCGATCGCGCCAAACTCCGGCTCGAACTCGATGCTCTGACCGCCCATTTCTACGGCTTAACAGCAGCCGAATTTCAATTTGTATTGTCGGTCTTCCCTAAAGTCTCAGAATTCGTTAAAGTGAGGGCGATCGAAGCCTATCGAGAAGTCATTTATGTCTAACGTGAATTATTGCGCAGCCGATGGGTTTCTCACTGTTCTCCGTTCCCTATTCCCTGTCCATTGATTGCTTTTAAAGAACATCTAGCTGAATTCAATTCTGGCAGTCTCCCATCTACCAATCTCGAAAGCTGGGGGAGTCTTACCCCAACGGAACTAACCTGGAACAATGGGGAAAAAGAGTGCGTTCTGGGCCTCGTAGATGTCGTGGGTGCGGCGATCGCTCCTAATTTACCCGATTTACCCGACAAGTTTTCGGGTTTTGTTGTTTCCGCCTACCCCATCCGGCGATCGGGAATCTTCGGCAAACCTCGGCGAAAGCTGCGGGAATATCGATTCATTTGCCCAGACGATCGTACCCGAGATCGGTGGATTCGCGCCATCAACAATACCCTGCGCGGCGTTGCAGATTTAGAAGCCAGCCTCCCCCCGCGACACCTACACGTTATCCTCAACCCCGCCAGTGGGAATCAGAACCCGCGTCAACTTTTCGATCGCCTCTCACCTATCTTCGCCGCCAGTCAGATGCGATGGACGCTGACGGAAACGCAGCTGGGGGGAGATGCGATCGAAATTGCTCGTAATTTGTCCCTCGATATCGATGGCTTGGTGGTGGTGGGGGGAGATGGAACGATTTATGAAGTCGTCAACGGATTGATGAGTCGTCCGGATTGGCAGCAAGCGATCGAAATTCCGATCGGCATCGTTCCTGCGGGAACGGGAAATGGTTTGTCGAAAACGGTTTTGGAGATGGCGGGGGAACCCGACGATCCGGTGAGTGCGGCGTTTTTGATTGCCAAAGGGGAGGTGCGATCGTTCGATTTGATGCGCGTGAAGCAAGGCGATCGTACTTACTACAGTATGTTGTCCTTATCGTGGGGTTTGGTGAGCGATGTCGATATCGAATCCGAACGGCTGCGATGGTTAGGTTCGTTGCGCAGCGATTTGTACGCGCTACTGCGGATTCTGATGTTGCGGACGTATCGAGGGCGGTTTTCTTTTGTGCCCCCTTCGAGATCGTCTCTGGATTCGGACTGGCAAACGATCGAGGATGAGTTTGTTTTCCTGTGGGCGATGAATCTGCCTTGGGCGGCACGGGATAAGCAAGCAGCACCCAATGTTCGTGCCGATGATGGGGCGATGGAAGTTGTCGTCGTGCGGCAAGGTATCGCCAAATGGCAGTTACTTGCGGGCTTATTGCAAATTGCTGATGGCTCTTATCTCAAGATACCGGGTATCGATTCTTACCGAGCGGGCAAGTTACAATTAGAACCTCTGCAACATCAAGGGATTTTCGCCGTTGATGGCGAACGAGTGGAATATTCCACTATCGAAATGGAAGTTCTTAACGGCTGGATTCCTGTTTTTTGCGCGAGTTAATCCTGGGAGTAGAATTGAGGAAAATAATGCCCGGACGAGCGCAAGCGAGTTCGCGAATCAAAGAAATTCGCGATTTTAGATAAGTATAAATACTATCTGCTTCGGCTCCATTGAGTCGTCGCTGTTTGCCGAATTCTCCCATAAGTCGATCGACCAAGCTTGCATCATCTAAGGTTGTGAGAGTCTTCACCTGAATGTTTTCAATCGTAGACCAAAGTTGACGCAGTACTGATGGATCGATTTCTTTCATACATACAATATCCATCTCGATCTTGACCTTAATAATTTCTTTATATTCAGCTTAGCGTACTCTTTCCCTTCATTTTGGGGTTTGAAGTTAAGTTTTTCAACAATATAAAAAGTCAGTACTTTTCACTATTTAAAAGGACATCTAAGCAGCAATCACTTAGATGTCCTCGGGTATATAAGCCAGCGCTAATATCAGAAGGTGGCTGACGTTATTCAAATTTATTCGACGTTTCATCACGAAGTGTGAAACTGTCTATATATATATTACAAGAAATGAAGCTGGAATGACAAGATATTGAAGGGAAAATATTAAAAATCGATCGAACGCGGACATGGCAATCGAAATCGCGACCAGTTCCGGGAGTAGAACAATTGATGCATGAATGAAGTCGATCGATCCTAAGCTTTAGAGAAAGCTCGCTTCCCGAAGAGGAAACCCATGTCCTCCGATCTTAACCGTCATATTCGACTAAATCTCGACCTCAACGTTTCCCCTGCAACATTATTTCAAGGGATTGCCATCTGGCGAGATTTAGGTCTGCTTAGCGACACTCAAGTCAAGCAATTGTGCTGCCAACACTTGAGCGATCGCTTGCCCTCGCCCCCCGTCACTCAGGGGTCAATTCCAGAATTGGCACCCAAAGCGCCCGTCCGGATCGATCGAGAAATCCCCGCCAAAAAAGAATCGCCCCTCGCCCGGATTTCTCAATCCCTGATGGAAGAACTCAGCGTTCGCTGGCTGCTGTTTCTGGGGGTGTTTATGGTGGTGGTTTCCTCCGGGGTGCTAGCAGCGAGTCAGTGGGAGAGGTTTCCCGCCTCGGCGCAGTATGGCGTGATGTGGGCGTATACGCTCGTTTTCGCGATCGCCAATCAGTGGGCGGCCCGCAAACCCAACCTCACCCTCACCGCCCAAACCCTGCGCGTCGTAACGTTATTGCTGGTGCCGCTGAACTTCTGGGCGATGGATAGTTTCGGCTTGTGGCAAACCTCCCTCGGGCTAGGAACGATTGCCCTTGCCACCCTTTCCCTGACGGGTATTGTCTGGAAATTCTGCCGCAATACTATTGCTTTGCTGGTTCCGGTACTGCTGTTAAGCTATCTCCATTGGGGATGGGGATGGGCGACGTTTCCCCTCATCGCTGTTTATATCGGCACGATCGCCACAGTCGGAAATACAGTCGGAAATACAGTCGGAAATACAGTCGGAAATTCAATTGGCACCCAGAAGCGATCGCCCTTTGCAATTACCGACATTACCATCACCCTCTACGCCCTCCTAATTCTCCTCGGACGCGCCTTCTTCTTCGCCAGCGTTCCCCTAGCCGAAATGGGTTTGGCGATCGGGATTTGCGGTTGGCTGTTTACTTGGATGTCTTCACCGGAAGTGAGGGAAGAGGATGGGGAGATGGGGAGAGAGGGAGAAAATCCAGAAGATCGAAGTTCCCAACATCAATCGTTTCGCCTCACCGCGTCCCCGCGTCCCCGCGTCCCCGCGTCCTCTTCCTCCCTCCCCTTCTGGCAACCTTTCGGCGGCTTCCTTCTCCTGGTGGGTTGGTTGGTTTCCGTGTGGGATTTGCCCGCCCAAGCATTGGGTGTCAGCGTTTTGGCGATGCTGTGGCTGTTCGACAGGTTGCGGCGAATCTGGCGGAAGCGGGAATTGGCGGCATTGTTCCTGGTGGGGTGGCAGGGTTTGACCCTCATCGGACGGGTGATTCCTTCGGGAGTTCGTCAAAGTGCGATCGTTATCGGTACGGAAGTCACCCAAGCCCACAATACTCCCGGCAGCCTGCTGACGCTGACGTGGTTTCCCTATTTAATTGCGTTACTGCTACTCAACGAGTGGATCGATCGCCACCGGAAGCCCGAACTGGCGAGATATGGCGACAAAATCGCCTTGGGATTCGGGATTTTTCTCGTGTGTCTCGGGTTCCCCAATCCGACCTTGCGATCGCTCAATCTTCTCGCCTCTGCAATTACCCTATTTGTCGTCACCCGTCACCGCTATCCCACCTCTAGCTTTGCCGTTCACCTCACCCACATTACCGGATTGGCGGCGATCGCATCGGGGATTCTCTGGCAGTTTCCCAACCTCTCCCAGGAAATGGGGGCAACGGTGGCTTTAGTCGTAATGCTGGTGGAGTGGGGGATTGCCGCGATCGGCGAATGGCGATCGAATCACCGACGGCAGCAGAACCCCTTTCCCAAATTTCGCGGAAAAAACGGCACTCGCGATCGCTTCGCCCACCTCTGGCGGCGCAGCAGTTGGCATCTGGGTCTTGTCTTGGCAGGAATGAGTTATCTGTTTCTATACCATTCCCGCTACACCCCTTCACAAGAAGATTCGACTTGGGGATTAATCTGGTTGCTGGTTCCGGCTGGATTAACGGCCCTGTGCGGGTGGCAACTCCTCACCCGTCGGGCAATTGCTGGATGGTTGAGTACTTTGGGTGTCATTCTCGCCCAAACCCTCACCTTCGGCATTCCCAACATCCAAATCTGGGGTTTGGCTGCTGCGACGGGGTTGATGTTCTTCAACACCCGCTACCTCTGGAGTCGCTGGGCCGCCGCGATAACCGTTGGCTTTGCCGTCGTTCTCCTCAATACGTTCCTTTGGGAAGCCCGAGGGGATATTGCCGCCTTGCGAACCGAGGACGGGTGGTTTTTGGTGTGGGCGATAAGTTGCGTCCTCTTGTGGGGATTGCGCGATGGGCTGCGGCGACGGGGAACCCCCATGGCGAAACTCTACGTTCCGGGGACCGATGGCTGGGCGATCGCCTTGTGCGTCTGGAGTTTGTTCGTCCTCACGATTCAATGTATCGTCTTTTTCTTCATCGATAAAGCCACCGCAGCAGATATCGTCGCTACGAGTTTGATTCTGGCGGGGATCGTCTACCGCAGTTGGAACCGCCCCACCAACGCCACCATTTTCGGCTTGGGTTTGGGATTGGAATTACTGACGATCGAAATTTTATCCCTCTACGAACTCTCCACCCTCTCCCTCGCCATTGCCAACGTTGCCCTGGGATTGGTGACGCAACTCGTCGGCGACTGGTGGCAGCGACGAACCGATCGCCCGTTACCCGTGGGTTGGCACGTCGTTCCCCTCATCTACGGCATTTTGACATCGCTGTTGCGGGTGGATGCGGCGACGGCGTGGACGGGATTTCTCACCGTCGGCATGGGGTTGGTGTTTATCGGGGTCGGGCGACGGCAACCCCGACTCAAACCCTTTGTCTACCTGGGAACTCTGGCAATATCGGCGGCGGCCTACGAAATTTTAGCCTATCGGATCGCCTCCTTTGCCTCTGGAGATCGACTCGTGGCGATCGCGGCTTTGGCAACGTCGATTACCTATCTCTATCGCCTGCTAACACCGATGCTGGAGTCCTATTTAACCCTGTCTCGCCGGGAATTGGCAACCCTGGCAAACTGGCATTGGGGCATCGGTAGCCTTGCCCTGATTGCCGCGACGGTTAACCCCATCCAAATCAACGATTTACTGGGATTGGGGACGGGAGTGTTGCTGACTCGCTATGCCATCATGCAAGGGCGCGATCGCGAAAATGTTAACTCCGAAGCCGTCCACCCGCGAGAAGGGTGGGTCTATGCGGGCGTTGTCGAAGGGGCGGCCGTCACCTTATATGTCGGCTACCAACTCCAACTCGGGGAACTGCTACTCCCTTGGCTGGGGGCGATTGCGGCGATCGTTTCTTATTTCCTCTACTTGCTGCCCTGGGCGAGTTGGGGCTGGCATCCCCGTCCGTGGAAAAATTCGGCGTTGGTTCTGCCCATCGCTGCTGCCGGGGCAACCTATGCGATCGTCAATCCTTACAGCCTCCTGTTCATTGCCGCATTCTACGCCATTCTCGCCCGCCTCAAACGACAAATTCGCCTGTCTTACTACACCCTACTTTTCTTAAGTTGGTTGCTGCTAGATTTGTTCGCACAGTGGGATTTGACCAGTGCGTTGTGGTACATTTCTCCTCCAGTTCTCTCGATTTTATACATCGCCCAATTCGATCCGGGTTTGCAACATCGTCGAGAAGTGCGGCATCTTATCCGTGTTTTGGCCACAGTCACGTTGGGATTTGTTGCCCTGGTTTATAGTAATTGGCTGGCAGCGGGAGTCTTGAGTTTAGCCCTGATTTTCGGCGGACTCATCCTGCGGATTCGAGCATTCTTATTTGTCGGAACGCTCCTATTTATCCTCAATGCGACTAATCAATTAATCTTACTCTCTCAAGAGTATTCGTTTATGAAATGGCTGATTGGCATTTCGATCGGCTTGGTTTTGATTTGGATTGCGGCGAGCTTTGAAACTCGCCGAGAACAGATTAAATTGCTGCTAAAAAATTGGATTGCTGCCTTAGAAAATTGGGAGTAGATCGATCGACTTTTTAAGATGGTGGTTCTTTAACCGAAAAGGGCTGTTGATAGATTCGAGTCACTTCAAATTCGAGAAAAGTTTTGCCATCTTCCCAAACTAGTCGAAAAATTTTAATATCGGCACGAGCAAGCCAATTCTCATCAACCAAAGGAATGGGAACATCGATCGGAATAATTCTGTAACCCTCTTTTCGAGCTTGATATTGTTTGCCAATCTCTAAAAAGATGGGATAGTCCTGAGAGGGTTTTAATTTTAGAAGGCTATTGATTTCACAAGGCATCCCCATCTTTTTGACTCTTCTTTATTTACACAATTTTTTCGAGGTAGGGTTTTGAAATGAAAGAACGCGATCGAGTGCAAAAAAGAAATCCGATCGCCTCAAATTTCAGGCAGGTTATCGGGATCGATGCCTTGCGCTCGTAAATACTCCGCCAAACGTTCTGCTCGCTGCCGTTCCACCTGAGCCTGTTCTCGTTGAACCCTCAACTGCTCTCGCATTTCCTGCATCGCCGTCTCCGGAAGGGGATAGACATTGTGTCCCTCGTCGTACCAAGCCAAGACTTCTCGATCGATACCCCCGACAATTTGCCGAGAACGTCCCATTCCCAAACCCACTTCCGGCATCCAATAGGGTTCGCCAATTTGCTGCTGGTATTCCCCGTCGATGAGCTTGTAAACCTCAAAAGGCTGCTGTCTGTCGCGCCGCCAGAACTCGGGGTTATAGATAATGTAGTACAACACCCCCAACCCGGTATAAATCGCCATCTTGTCGTCATATTCGCCACCGGGTTTGTGCGATACCATCTCCAACGCTAAAATCGGCACGATCTCGTTTTCTTCCCAGACGGCGTAGCTGCGGCGAGATTTGCCACCCTTTTTGCGTTCGACTCCCAAACTCAAAAACCCATCGGGAACCACCGGAACTTTGGGACTGACTCCTGTGGTGTGATACACCGCCATATCTACCCCAAAATACCAATCCATCCGTTCCGCCCAAATACTGGCTAGGGCGAGTAGCAATAAGTTTGGCAGCAAATTCTGGTCTTCGTTATCCACTGGGGTATCGTCGGAGCAGGGTAAGTCTTCGGTCGATGGTAAACCAAGTTTAAGGTCTGGAGCAATCGTCATGCTGAATCGAGAGGGTTTTGGGTTGATTTTATTATAGAGATTTGGGAAAGAAGGGCGATCTACCCAAATCAACACCGAACAACTCTAAGCCGGTTTTGCTCTTATGGCTTAAGCTTAAAAGGTGAACTCAACGTTTGGAAATGCGATCGTATGACGTTGTCTGAAGTTCTTCCATCTATTCGTCAGCTTTCTATCTTAGAGAAAATTAAGCTGATTCGGATTCTGGCTCAAGAGCTAGAAGCCGCAGAGGATATTTCTCCACTAGAACCCTTCAAGACTTATGACTTACCGACTCCCTACAACAGCTTTGGTGCGGGTGCGGCGTTGATGCAGGCGGCAGAGTCAAAGAATCAGGCTTGATTGCCATGCGTTTCCCCTACTCTACCAGCGACCCTTCTCAAAGCATCGATCGCAACCCAGATCGCCCATGACCCTGACCACCGACCGACTCATACAACCCAAGCCCTTGGGCTTTGACGAGTTTCTTGCCCGCTATGGTGGCGATAAGCGCTACGAACTGATTGATGGAGAGGTGTTCGATTTGGAACCCACGGGTAAACATGAGGAAGTGGCTGCCTTCATCACCACAAAAGCCTGCGTCCAAATCGATCGATCGGGTTTACCTTGGTTTGTCCTTCAGCGTGGACTCTTTCGCCCCTCTAACGCTGGTATGACTGCATTTCGACCGGATGTTGCAGTTATAGATCGTGCAGAACTTGCCAAAGAACCCCTCTGGTACGACCAGTCAATTCTAACGTTGGGCAGTTCGATTAAATTTGTGGCAGAAGTCGTGAGTAGCAATTGGCAAAATGATTATGCTCGTAAGCTAGAAGACTATGCGGCTTTAGGCATTCGAGAATATTGGATTGCAGACTACGCAGGATTAGGTGGTATTCGGTACATTGGCAAACCCAAACAACCCACCCTTTCTATCTGTACCCTCGTCGATGGAGAGTATGAAATCCAGTTGCTTAGAGGCGATCGGGAAATCATTTCTGCTACGTTCCCCCATTTAAAACTGACAGCAGAACGGGTGTTGAACGCTGGCGGTTAATAACTATTCAATGTTTTCAAAAGTGCTATCTTCCACTTTACCGTTCTTGCCCTTTTTCTCGTTCTAACCAACGAGCAAATTGCCGCTCGAATTCAAACGCCTCTTGCTCCAATGGATTATCTTTATAGACTTGTCCCGCGCGCTTGTACTCTTTAAAATAGCGATATCCAAACTGTTCCAAACTGCCAAATTGTTCGTACTGCCGTACGTGAACCAGTTCGTGAGCCAGCAAAATCAACTGGTCGGTATCGTCGGGTTTGTAGGGGTCTCGAATATAAATTCGATTGCCGTAAACTTGGGCGTTCGACTGACCGACATCGATCCGAAAACTCGCCGCCACCCACTCATCCATCAATTGGGCATTGTAAATGATAGAAACCCGATCGACTAAATCTCCAAAATGGGGTCGTAAGTATCGTTTTTGGGTTTCATCTAACGGTTGAGAAAGACCGTTGTGCGCTTCTAGAATTTGTGCCGAGGTTTGATAGCCCACAGCACCGGCTTTCGCCCAGGCTGATTCTGGGACTTGCTGGGGAACTCGACCGCGACATAACTGTCCGGTAAACGTACTCGGATAATCGCAAAACTCAGTGGCTTGATAGATGAGGGGGGCAACGATTAAGCCCAGAGAAATACATCCTAATAAAGCCCCTAAAGAACCAATAATTTTATGAGAGGTTTTCATTCTCTCAATACAAAAACATTTTAAGGTTTGAAGAAGTCTAATGTTCCGCGTTGGGAATGCTGGGGAGTTGGTAAGAAGAGGAATGTCCGATCGCGCGTCCGATCGCAGCGGCTCGGTTAAGTGTAGGGATGGGTGAAGGCGAATAGAGAGAATAATGTTTGCTGACGATCGAGTGGTTCGCACTGATATAGCGATCGCCACACACCATCTTTATATTTATACCACAAAGCTTGCTTTAGCGCCCGTTCGATGCTCTCGATCGGATTGGGTCGGGATATGCCGCACTGCCGCTCGAAGCCACCCGCACAAAGCGGCAAGCAAGTATACTTTTTCTCAATACTTTGCCAGCTTGCTTTCACCCTTACAATAAACAAATGTGAAAACAAATTTTCAATAAATTGTCAACAAATTTGAAAAATATCGTGTCCGAAAGCTTTTTACTCACTCGCGTGCTACTGCGCTTTCAACATCCCTCAGAAGATTTGCACGGCGAGCTATCAGCGGTTGCGATCTCTGACGATGGCAGTCTTTGGGTCGGTTCCGATGAATATTTAACCCTCGAACGACTTTCGCCCATCGAACCTGGCGTTTACGGCGAACACGAAGCCCACGCGATCGCCGATTTTATCGAACTCCCCAACACCAAAGACGAAATCGATATTGAAGGGATGGATTTTACCGACAGCTATCTTTGGTTTGTCGGTTCCCACAGCACCAAGCGCAAAAAACCGAAAGGGAAAACGATCGAAAAAGACCTCAAAAGACTGACTAAGATTAAATCTGAAGCCAATCGCTATCTCCTCGCCCGCATTCCCGTCGTCGGTGGAATGCCCTTGAAATCCTGTTCTCATCCAGACAACCCCGACCTCTGCTTGAGTGCGGCCGCTTTGCAAACCAATCCAGAGGGTAATATCCTCATGGATGCGCTGCGAGACGATCCCCATTTAGGTCCTTTTGTGAAGGTCAACCTACCCTCAAAAGACAACGGATTGGATATCGAAGGGCTTGCCGTACGCGGACAGAAAGTATTTTTGGGTTTGCGCGGTCCGGTGCTGCGGGGTTGGGCGGTGTTGCTCGAAATTGAAGTCACCGAAACCGCACCGGGTCTTTTAGGTCTTAAAGCCATTGGCAAAGACGGACAACTTTACAAGAAGCACTTGCTCGATCTCGATGGGTTGGGAGTGCGTGAATTGTGCTGGTTGGGAGACGACCTGATCGTCCTCGGCGGGTCGACGATGGAACTGGCGGGGGCAACTCGGCTGTTCTGCCTCAAAAATCCGTTGGAATTAGAAGAAGATTCGATTTGCGATCGCGATTCCGATCGATTGGTACGATGGTTCGATTTGCCCTTCACCCCCGATGGCGATAAAGCTGAAGGACTGGCGCTGTTTCCCTGCCTGGGACAATCTCAAGCTTTGTTGGTGGTGTACGATTCTCCCCGCGAGGCGCGCAAACCGGAACCGAAAGGGGTATTTGCTGATGTATTTCTAGTCGGTAACGAGTCGTCGGAGTAGATGGCATCGGAGAACGTCAGAACGGATGAGACCCTTCCTCACAGCAAACTGACTCGAGTGAATCAGTCAAATCGATAATTATGCCGAGCGTCATTCATGCTTTTCCCAACTCGTCTTTGAGAATTTCATAGGCTTGGCGGACTCGAATAAATTCTCGCTTACTCCCGCCAGGAAGATCGGGATGGGTTTCTCTGGCTCTTTGGCGATAGGCTTGGTTGAGTCGATCGAGAGTATAGGGAAAAGAGAGGCGCAGGGTGTAAAGATGGGGATTTAAACGATTGAGTTCCTCAGTTTCCGGGTTGGATTCGTTCTCGATGTGAATGCGATGCCAACCTTGAAATTCTTTTTTTTTCGGTTCGTTTTTAAGGTAAAGTTCTCGATCGAAATCATCGACCGCTTGCTGAAAAAACTTAAATAATAAGATGGGAAATAAAAGTAACAGCAAGCCAAAAATTGGCACGGCAGAATAAGGATTAACTAAGCTAATAATTAATACAATAACTGGAATTATTTGTAATAAAGTAATAAAAGAAAAACGAAGTTTCATTAACTTTTGTTTGTAGAGCGAGTGTTTGACTCGATCGAAAACCTATAATACGAAGATGAACTCGGTAAGGTAAATTTTTATCTCTCCTGACTCTAAGCTAACGTAAAGCGCGCTTAGCGGGGAAGATTTTGGACGATCGCACTCTGATGCTCGCTCGGGCATTTAGATAGATTGTCGATCTTAAAATTGGGGAATATGTGTCGCGCAAGTCGCATGACCCCACTAGCGTTTTCAATCGAGAATAGTCGCGAAACCCACTGCACCGTGCTACATTAGTAAGCTAGTCGGTTCGGATGGAGAACAGCCATCCGACGAAAGGGGGAAAGTTCGGTGAAAATCCGGCGCTGTCCCGCAGCTGTAAGGAAGCTCGACGCTTCTAAGTCAGAATGCCCACCGACGCGATAAGTCACGATGCAATTCCATCTGCGAGGTACGGATGATGACTCCATTCAAGTTTTATCCCAAATTTAAGCCCAAAAGAGATTTTACTGCAAATGCGATCGCGTTCGATATTCGACTCGCGCGCGCGTCTTGCCTTTCGCTGACGCGAGTTTTGACGAGAAATCTTCAATAGACAGGAAACTCGACCGGAAATAGATATTGAAAGTCTGCGCCAAAAAGTTTGCGAAAAATTAACCCTCGCGCGCGGAAATCTTTCAACGTGACTTCAGGTCGATAGCCTCTCGTTTTCAATTGTTCGATCGCATCGTATCGATGGTGCGATCGGGCATTTGACGAACGGAGAAATTCCCTTGTTTCGATCGAAAACGCACCTGCGTAAAAACTGACTCGAGCGCTACACGTTAGAAATGGTAGAAATGTCCGAATCTTCTCCCCAACAAACTCCCCAACATACATTATTTGTTTGTACGACTTGCGCCACAACCTGGGAAAATGGGAAGCGAGTTCGCTGTGGTGGCGAACAGTTTCTCCAACAGCTTCAAATATTGCACCAAAACTGGGAATTCAAAGAGAAGTTTTCCCTCAAATCCGTGCGATGCATGAGTGCTTGCGATCGTGCTTGCGTCTTTTCCCTCGCTGCATCTGGCAAGCATACTTATCTATTTGGAGATGTTCCGACCCAAACGGAGATCGTTCTCAAAACTTCAGAAGCGGTGCTCGAATGTGCCGAACGGTATTACGCAGATTCTGAGGGTTTGCTGCCTTGGGTAGAACGCCCGCAACTGCTGCGTAAAAAAGTCGTCGCTCACATTCCCCCCGTTTCAATGCGATCGCCATCCGCAACACCAACAACACCACCACCATCCACAACACCAACAACACTTAACGGGCGATCGCTGGCTACCCACAATTAACGCCCAAAATTAACGAAAGAGTTCAAGAGGTTTACTCATGCTTTTGCTTCGCGTTTCTCAACTAAAATCTTCCGCTCTCCCACAAAAACTCGCGCGAACGGCTGCGATTCTCACCGTCGGACTCGCACCGCTATTTATCGCCAGCCCTGCATTCGCTCATCCATCCGCCAGTCACGCCATCCCGACGAATCCTATCGAAGCCTTCTTCTCGGGGATAACCCATCCTCTGACGGGTTTCGATCATCTCGCCTTCGTGGTGGCCCTCGGACTGCTCGCATCCCTGGTAAATCGGCGCAGCGCGGCAATTCCTGCGGTCTTTTTCCTGACGGTAATTGCCGGGGCGAGTCTTCATCTTATCGGCACTCATTTACCCGCGTTGGAAGTGGTTATCTCCGCCTCGGTGCTGGGGTTGGGACTGATACTCGCTTGGCAGCGCCAGCCGAATTTAGCGCTGGTTGTCAGTTGCGCGGCCATCTTCGGTCTATTTCACGGATATGCCTACGGTGAATTTGTCGTCGGCGCGTCTGCGGGTCTCCTGGTGACGTACTACATCGGCTTGACCCTGGCTCAAGTTGCGTTGGGACTGCTCGCCTACGCGAGCGGTCAATTGTTGCGCGATCGCAGCTCGGAAGAGGCACCCTATCTATCCTTGCGCTTTGCCGGTTTTGCCATCTGCGGTATCGGTATGACTCTACTCTCTTCCTTCTTCTCCGTCTGAAGCCAACCTTAACCCACAACGATGGGTCGGTTCGGTGAAAAGAGTTTGGGGGAGGTGAGGAGGACGCGGAGACGCGGAGACGCGGGGACGCGGGGACGCGGAGAGAAGAGAGACAAGATGACAAGGGAGAATTGTGTCTTTTGCATTTACTCTCCCTCACCTCCCTCACCTCCCTCACCTCCCTCACTCCCCCTGCTGCCGGGGTTCGATCTACGCTTAACTTTCATCATTTTTAAGTTATTACTATGCTCAGTTTTTCTAGTGTGCGATCGAACCGAACGATCGCCCGTAAGAGCCGACTTTCGATTGCCAGCCTCGGCTTATTCCTCTTCTGGTTCTTCGTGGCAGGGCCGGCATTCGCTCACCATCCTTTTGGCGGCAAAACACCGAGTAATTTTGTCGAAGGATTTTTCTCGGGGTTGGGCCATCCCGTCGTCGGCATCGATCACCTGACGTTTGTGGTTGCCATCGGCCTGTTGGCGGCAACCTTGGGACGGCGCGGACTGGCGATTCCCGTGGCTTTCGTCCTCACGGCAACCCTCGGTACGGGCATCCATTTAATGGAAGTCGATTTACCCGCACTCGAAATCGTGATTTCGGCATCGGTACTCGGCTTTGGAATTTTGCTTGCTCGCCAAAGTCTGCCCAACTTCGCCCTTGCCGTTCTAGGTGCGGCGATCGCGGGAATCTTTCACGGATATGCCTATGGAGAAGCGATCGTCGGGGCCGAAATGAATCCCCTGGTTGCCTATTTAGCTGGGTTTACCTTCATCCAACTGGCGATCGCTTTTATTGCTTACGCGATCGGTCAATTTGCCCTGAAGAAAGTTGCCGATCGCCCGAGTTTAGCCCTGCGATTTGCCGGGTTTACTATCTGTGGCATTGGGGCGGCATTTTTAGCCTCCTTCATTCTCGGCTAAATCCGATCTGAAAGGTGGGGGAGCAATGAATAATAAATAACGAATATAGCGTTTCTCATTGTCATGAGGGACAAAAAATGTAGGGGCGGGTTTAGCAAAAAACGATGCTCTGACTGAAATTGATTATCAAAACCCGCCCTCGCGCTTATGTACCTCACACAGACGAGAACTGCTATAGGCCTAGGCGCGAAAATTAAAATTGCCATCAATTTTTGCCCTTGAAATCATCAATTTTGTTCCCCATTCCCCATTCCCTGTTCCCTATTCCCTAGATCCCTATGGCTACTAAAATTCCAGTCACCATTATTACCGGTTTTCTCGGTGCGGGAAAAACCACCCTCATTCGCAACCTTTTACAAAACAATCAAGGGCGACGAATTGCCGTTTTAGTGAATGAATTTGGGGAGGTGGGAATCGATGGCGAGATTCTTAAATCCTGTCAGGTTTGCGATGAAGATGAAAATAATAGCAACGCTCAAAATAATCCCGAAAATAATATTGTCGAACTGACGAACGGGTGTTTGTGCTGTACGGTGCAAGAAGAGTTTTTGCCGACGATGCAAGCACTGCTCGAACGGCGCGATCGCCTCGACAGTATCGCGATCGAAACCTCCGGTCTGGCACTCCCCAAACCCCTCGTCCAAGCCTTCCGCTGGCCTGAAATCCGCACGGGAGCGACGGTGGATGGGGTGGTGACCGTGGTAGACTGCGAGGCGGTAGCAAGCGGCGCTCTCGTGGGGGATTTGGACGCTTTGGAAGCTCAACGACAAGCCGACGAGAGTTTAGACCACGAAACCCCGATCGAAGAATTATTTGAAGACCAGCTCGCCTGTGCAGATATGGTTTTGCTCACCAAAGTCGATCGCGTCGATGCAGACACGCAAACTCGGGTAAAAAATTGGCTGGCGGGGGAAGTGCCCGCAGGAGTGAAAATCGTTCCCTGCCAAAGCGGACAGATCGATTCCGAGGTGCTGCTGGGGTTGAATGCTGCCGTCGAAGACCATTTAGAAGAGCGTCCTTCCCACCACGACACGGAAGAAGAACACGAACACGACGATAATATTAACTCGGTTCATCTGTGTTTCGATCGCCCCTTCGAGCCAAAGGAATTAGTCGAGAAACTCACGGCACTGGTGCGGAAACGGGAAATTTACCGGATTAAAGGATTCGTCGCCGTTCCCAACAAAACCATGCGGCTGGTGTTACAAGGGGTGGGACAGCGATTCGACTATTTCTACGATCGACCCTGGCAACCCACCGAACCCCGCCAAACCCATCTGGTGGTCATTGGAGAAAACCTCGATCGCGATGACATCGAAACAGCGATCGGAGTCCCAGTTGGGGTGTCGCTGTAGGGGCGCTGCTGTAGGGGCACGCGCATTTGAGCGATAAGTTATGGGGTCCCACGAAATCCGACATATCCAAATGCTATAGCCTTCGGCATGGCTGCGCTAACGCCCCCGTATCTGGATATCCCACGAGTATCTCACCGACCCCAGAGAACCCGAAATCACCACATTGAGGGAAAATCGAAAAGGAGTTTATTATTCACCCATCTGCTAGGAGGTAGAGCGTGAGTCCCTTTCGCATTGGAATAGCCGGCCCGGTGGGTTCGGGAAAAACCGCCCTGGTAGATGTTCTGTGCAAAGCCCTGCGCGATCGCTACCAGATTGCGGTCGTCACCAACGATATTTACACCCAGGAGGACGCTCAGTTTTTGGTACGTTCTCAGGCGCTGACGGCCGATCGCATTTTGGGCGTAGAGACCGGGGGCTGTCCCCATACGGCCATTCGCGAGGATGCCTCAATTAACATGGTGGCTGTCGAACAGTTGGAGGAACGTTTTTCCCCCCTCGATTTAGTCTTTGTCGAAAGTGGAGGAGATAATCTCGCCGCCACCTTCAGCCCGGAATTAGTCGATTTGACGGTCTATGTCATCGATGTGGCAGCCGGAGACAAAATCCCCCGTAAAGGCGGTCCCGGCATCACCAAATCCGACCTATTAATTATCAATAAAATCGACCTCGCCCCCCTGGTGGGTGCAGATTTGAGCGTGATGGAACGGGATGCGAAGAAGATGCGCGGCGAAAAACCCTTTGTCTTCAGCAATCTGAAAACGCAAACGGGATTACCCGAAATTATCGAGTTTATTCGATCGCAATTGCTTTGAAAGGGAATAGGGAATGGGGAACGGGGAACGGGGAACGGGGGGAGAGAATTGATGGTTTCAATAGAAAAAGAGAGATAGGGAAGACAAGGGAGAATTGTGTATCTTGCATTTACTCTCCCTCACCTCCCCCATTCTCTATTCCCCTTGACAAAAGGCACACAAGCTTAACCGGTTGCGATTGAGTGTTTGCTCAAATCCAACCGATAACGATAGAGGGCCACCGGGCGATCTTTGGCTTTGAAATAGTCGGGGTCTTGAGGAGAAAGGTAGATTGCCGTCACTTGTTCGGCAGCGATGCGATCGGGCCCTTGCTGTTGGTAGGCGGTGGTGGTTTCGACGCGGTTGAAATAAATCCCCGACTCGCTGCGAAATACCTGATCGATAAATTCGGTGGCGGCAAAGCGATCGGGGGCGGGAGTTTCACTCGCCCGTCCGGTGACGATCGAAATTAACTGGCGATCGGCCCGAAAAACGCTGACCTGGCGGTTGGGGTCTCCCGGATCGACTTTCACGGAAACGATACCCCGATCGCCCAGATAAGCCCGTGCGATACTCGATCCGTTAAATTCGCGATCGGCAACGATGGGTGACTCGCCCTTGGTGGCAACGGGAAGCGGTAAAAATTGGCGCGATCCGCGCCCTGGCGATTGGGCGGCGAAACGCACGTGGAAGGACATCGGGCGATCGAGATACTTGCGGTTGCCTTCAAATCCCGGCGTTACGACTTCCGGTGCTAGAGGGGCCGCCATATCCACTAGGGTACTCGAGACCTCCCAGGTTCCCGCCATCCACTCGGGATAGATTAAATCCCCTCGGGCACTTTCGACGGGGGGCAGATTTTGCCAGTTGGGAAAGCGATCGAGACGTTCGACGAGGGGAGAGGCAAGCGCGCTGGGACTCCAGAACATCAAACCGAGAAGGCAATAGCAAAAAAGACGGAAAATGTAGCTCATCGATAGCTGGGGCTTTGGGGTTAGGAGGGCGGAGGAGGCAGAGGGGAGGCGGGGACAAGGGAGATGGGAGGATGGGAGGATGCGGTGACGCGGTGACGCGGGGACGCGGGGACGCGGAGAGAAGAGTGACAAGGAGGACAAGGGAGACAAGGGAGAATTGTGTATCTTGGATTTACTCTCCCTTACCTCCCTCACCTCCCTCACCTTCCTCATCTCCCCATCTCCCCATTCAAGGAACGTTGCACTCGATCGCCCAATATTTATCGTATTTTACGCACTTTATCGGGTTGTGGCGGTCGTTCGGCTTACATTTACATCAACCTTTTTTGTCGCATCGATCGCACTGAGGAGTCGATCTCGATGTCCGGCTCGATGTCAGGGTTGCCCAGATTGGGATTTCCCGAGGGAATTCGCGACGCGATCGGCTCTAATCCTGTCTAGATCGAGATCGAACTCAAGAAGTTCCCGCGAAAATGTTAAGTTTATTTATATGAATTCTTCTCGGCTGCAAAAACTTCTACACTATTTGCGCCCCCACTGGAAACCCACCGCATTGGGAACCGGGGCGCTGTTTTTGGTGAACTGCTTGGGGGTGTATATTCCCCTGTTGATTCGCAACGCCATCGACGAACTGCAAGTGAGCTTCAGTTTCGATCGGGTTTTGCGCTACGTGGTGACGCTCTTAATCCTTGCCACGGTGATGTGGGTGATTCGCGTCGCCTCGAGGATGTGGATTTTCGGCGTGGGTCGCCAAGTCGAGTTCGATCTCAAACAAAGAATTTTCGAGCATTTGCTCACCCTGGAACTGTCCTATTTTGCGACCAATCGCATTGGCGATATTATCAGTCGATCGACGAGCGATGTGGATAATATTCGGCGATTGGTGGGGTTTGCAGTTCTGAGTTTGGTGAATACGGTGTTTGCCTATATCCTCACCATGCCAGTGATGGTGGCAATCGACGCGCGACTGACCTTGCTGTCAATTGCCATTTATCCAGTGATGTTCGTGGTGGTGTGGCTGGCAAGCGATCGCCTGCGCACCGAGCAACTCGAACTCCAAGAACAGCTCTCGGATATGAGCGAAACCATCCAGGAAGATATGAGCGGGATGGCGCTGATTAAAATTTACAGCCAGGAGGAAAACGAACGCCGCGCCTTCAACGACCTAAACCGACAAGTTCTCAAAGCCAATCTCAGCCTCGCTCGCACCCGGACGATTTTATTTCCCCTCCTCCAGGGTTTGGCAAGTTGTAGTTTGCTTTTGCTGCTGGCGTTCGGTTCCGGGGCGATCGCTAACGGTCGGATCGATATCGGCGATTTCATCGCCTTAATTCTCTACGTCGAGCGGTTGGTCTTCCCCACGGCACTGCTGGGATTTACCCTGACGATCTATCAGCGCGGGGAAGTGAGTATCGATCGCATCGAAGCCATTTTCACCGTCCGTCCCAAAATTCGCGACACCGCCAAGTCCGTTCCCTTCGCCATCGATGAGGTGCGGGGTAAACTCGAAGCCCGCCATCTCACCTACGAGTATCCCGGCAGCGACTCCCCGGCGCTCAATAATCTCAGCTTCGAGATTTCTCCGGGAGAAACCGTGGCGATCGTCGGGGCGATCGGGTCGGGGAAATCGACGCTGGTGCAAACTGTCCCCCGCTTGTTGGATATTGCTCCCGGTCAGCTTTTTCTCGACGGTATCGATATTACTCAGATTCGCCTCGAGGATTTGCGACAGGCGATCGCTTTTGTCCCCCAAGATAGCTTCCTCTTCAGCACCACGATTGAGGATAATATCCGCTACGGCGCGCCGCTAACGCCCCTAGACGAAATCGAACAAAAAGCCAAACAAGCCCAAATTCACGCCGAAATTCTCAACTTCCCCCAGCAGTACAATACCGTCGTCGGCGAACGGGGCATTACCCTTTCGGGAGGACAGCGACAGCGGACTTCTCTGGCGCGGGCGCTGGTAATGGACGCACCGATTCTGATTTTGGACGATGCCCTATCGAGCGTGGACAATCAAACCGCCACCGACATTCTCAAAAATCTCTCGACCAAAACCCAACGCAAAACCGTTATTTTCATCTCCCACCAAATGTCTGCTGCCGCCACAGCCGATCGCATTTTTGTCATGGAACGGGGCAAAATCGTCCAAATCGGCACCCATGCGGAGTTAATCGCCCAGGGGGGTTTGTATCAGTCGCTGTGGGAAGTTCAGAAGTTTGAGGAGTTGTTGTTGTAAGATTAGCCGTCAGCACTCAGCCATCAGCACTCAGCTAGAGCGCGATCGACTGATGTTACGCAAAGCCTCTGCTTGGGACATCTTCGGTACGAGGGAGTATGCTATGCCAGATCTAGAGGGAATCGGGCCGATCGAATAATATTTTGAAAGGTGTACGATAACTAGATATAGCTTCGCCCCGGACTTCTATAAATCTAATCGTACCACACCGCTCAAACCCCGTAAACTCGTTCCTCAAAATCCCCTTATTCTCAATAAATTGGGGGTTATTCTCAGCGAAATCCACCTCGCGATCGAATTTTTTCGACTCTAAGGGAATAGGGAACGGGGACGCGTCATCTCTTCCCATCTCACCGATAACTACTCGCTTGCCGAGTAAACATACTGTAATACCGATCGCCTCGTGCCATCAGCATTTCGTGGTTGCCTTCTTCGAGAATCCGACCCCGTTCGAGGACGACGATCCGATCGGCCATTTTGGCGAGTGCCAGACGGTGACTGACGACAACCGCCATTCTGCCTCGGGCGATCGTCCGCAAGATATCGTAAATCTCGTGTTCGTTTTTCGGGTCGAGGGCGGCAGTGGGTTCGTCGAAAACCAGTAACTCCACCTGGGAAATCCGCATCAAGGCGCGGGCGATGGCGATGCGCTGCCACTGTCCCCCAGAAAGGTCGATGCCGTCTTCGAGTTGCTTGCCTAGGGGAGTTTCCAAACCCCGTTCGAGTTCGGCAACAATGCGATCGAGTCCCGCTTCTTCGAGGGCGCGAGATATTACCTCATCCCGTTCGATATCCGGGCGATATCCCCAGCCGACATTTTCTCGCAGACTGGCGGGAAAGCGGGCGTAGTCTTGCATCACCACGGCAATGCGCGATCGTAAGTCGTCGAGTTGGAGCGATCGCAAATCTTGCCCGTTCCAGCAAATTTCCCCCTCGCTAGGGTCGTAGAGGCGACAGAGTAACTTCGCCAGGGTGGTTTTTCCCGCTCCATTTTCCCCCACCAGCGCTACCATTTCTCCCGCACCGACATGCAAATCGATCCGATCGAGAATCGGTTGCTCGCTGCCGGGATAGCTAAAAGATAAGTTGTGAATTTGAATCCCTTGCTGAGATTGCCCAACCTCTGAGGAAGCGATCGTCGTTCCGTACCCGCTTTTTAATTGAGGTTCCAAATCCAACAGTTGAAAAATCGGGCTGGTTGCCAGGGCAGCATCGTATATATCTCCCGTACTGCCGATGAGGATATACAGACTGCGGCGCACTTGAATGATGATTCCGGCAAATAAGGCTAAATCTCCCAGGGTATAGTCACCGCGCAAAACCCCCAACACCACGTAGACATAGGGGAAAGCAGCGCCAACACCCCCCACCAGAGACCACAACATCACCGATATTGCCCCTTCCCGGCGTACCCCTTCCATCGTGCCGAACATTTGCCCGAACAGTCCCCGCCAGCGATCGAGCAGTACCGATTGCAGGGAAAACAATCGTACTTCCTTGGCGTAGGCTTCCCCCGTCAGGACTTTGGCGTAAATATCCATTTCCCGCGTCAACCCCGCTTGGGTTTCTTCCACCCGCCAGCTTTTTTTGTGATGCTTCACCTCGACGAAAATTGAGGGAATCGAAACTAGGAGCAATACCAGGGGAACCCACCGGGTAATCGATGCCGACAGCAATACCGAGGGGATGAAGATAAAAACGCCGACGGTGGTGGCGGCAACAATAAACGAAAGGCGCTGGAGGCGTTCTAACCCCTTGTTGGTGAGTTCGAGTAAATTGAGCAAATCTGGGGTTTCAAACAGGGCGATGTCATCGAAGCGGGCAACTTTGGCAAGAACTCGCTCTCGAGTATATCCCCGCACCCGATCGCGCAGGGAGGCAAATAGGGTGGTGGAAATCGAATCGATCGAATCGACGAACAGGTTGACCAGAATCGCTGTGGCAATACTCGCGAGCAGTTTCGGTTGAGCCAAGACGAGGGCGATCGCATTTTCCGTCGTCCCGGCAGCCACCAAGCCAGAGGCTTCATCGATGACGATTTTGCTCAGAAATAAAGAAATCGAAGGTCCGGTTCCGGTAATCAGGTTAATTAACGCAATATTGCGCAATTCTCGCGGTGCGGCTTCGATTAACAATCCCAGACTGCGGCGTAAGGCTTGCACGAGGCTGAGTGGTTTGGGTTTCACGATCGCTCTTTCCCCATCGCGTTCGACTAAGCCACCAGTTTAGCCATTGAATTTGGAAATGGGGGATTTGGGGAAGACGCGGAGACGCGGGGACGCGGGACGCTGTAGGGGCAAAGCATTTGAGCGAATGATTTTCGGTCAAACGATATCTGAAATATCCAAATGCTTCGCCCTCTTCACTGGGGGAGATGAGGATTGTGCTATTCCCTATTCCCTATTCCCCATTCCCGAGAAAAAATTCGATCGCGAGACTCATTTCGCTGAGAATGACCCCCAACTTATTGAGAATGAGGGGATTTTGGGGAACGAGTTTGCAAGGTTTGGGCGGTGTGGTACGATTAGATTTATAGAAGTCTGGGGTAAAGCTGTATCAATTTATCGTACACCTTTCATTTTTTTCGGTCGCCCGATCGCCTTTTGAGTAGTTTCGGGCAAAATCGGAAATACCCATAACGATTATGCCCCTACCGATTGGGTTAAATCGGATTAGTTGGAAACCGAAAAACGAAAAAGGTGGACGAGATCCACCTTTTTTTATGACAATATGCTGCTGACTGCTATACCGTTTTAAACCGATTCAGCAATCAGGTATTGAATCCGATCGACTTGTTCTTGATATTCCGTATCCCCGATCGCCGGATGTTGGGTATCGACATCGAGGGTTTCGTCAATTTCCAACCACGATCGACAGCCGCCATATTCGTCACGATAGGCAATGTCGCAAACGGACTCGAATCGATAGGCACGCAACAGCAAAACGTAGAGGGGTTGTTTCGGTTTCCAATTAAACCGCTCGCTGACAAATCGTTCGTTCCAAATATGATAGGGCAGTAACGAAGCAACGGTCGATCGTTCGGAAATTTTCCAGATGTGGGTAATTTCTGCCCAGCCGGGAATGGAAACTCGTTCTGGATGCCAACCCGACTCGACGGGAGTGACGAGATCGGTATATTCGGGTTTCAATAAATCGGGCTGTTGATGTTCGTAAGTGGGATAGAGGATAGCGCGATCGAAATCAACGCTAAACTTGCCTCGCTCTTCGCGGATTCCCCCTTTTCGCAACAAAACGATGGTTTTTCCCTCAACGAGGGCATCGACGGCAACAGACCATTCTTTGAGGGCGTGGTTTAGGGTAAGCGTTGTTATCATGATTGGGAAGGGAACGGGGAACGGGGAATGGGGAGGAGAAATGACGCGGGGACGTAATGATTCAGGTGTCATGTACGAGGACAAAGGATGTAAGGGCGGGTTTTGTCTAAAAATTTCAAGCAAGTCTCTCAAGATATTGCTAAACCCGCCCCTACCGATTGTTACCCCAGCCGGATCTCAAACGGCCTGAATCCTTACGCGGAGACGCAGGGACGCGGAGAGGGGGAGACAAGTTGACTGCCTTAATCCTTTTCAAGAATTCTCTTCAAAGGCTTTTCTGGCTCAAAACAAACTGACGGCTGACGGCTGATAGCTGAATGCTTACATAAAAATTATCAGAAAACCGCCATCTATTCTGAGTAAAAGATAGCGGTTTTTGGAGTAAAAATATAGCGATCGGCGATCGACCTTAGACTTTTAGAACGAGCTAAACTTGTAGAAGTTCGAGCGAAAAAGAGGGAAAAGATTCAGGTATCAGGCAAGAGCGAAAAAATCTGTAAGGGCGGGTTTATATGTATTAGGAAACTTGCTTGAAATTTTTAGATAAAACCTGCCCCTACCCATTGTGACCCAACCTGTATCTGAAATCTCGTCCTGAATCCTTACGGAAAAAGTTCGATCGCTCTGGCTCCAACGAAATTTCTAGCTGACGGCTAACAGCTCATCGCTGAATGCTTGCAAATTAGCTAGCAAGTGCAACTTCGAGGGTTTCTTGAAGTTCGCCCTTTTGGTACAATTCAACCATAATATCCGAGCCGCCCAAAAATTCGCCGTTGACGTAAACTTGAGGAATCGTCGGCCAGTTGGAATACTCTTTAATTCCCTGACGAATTTCCATATCTTCGAGAACGTCAACCGTTTCAAACGGCACGCCCATCGTGCTGAGAATTTGCACCACGTTGTTAGAAAAACCGCACTGGGGCATTAGCTTATTGCCCTTCATGAACACCAAAATTTTATTGTCGCGGACAAGGGTATCGATTTTTTCTTTTAGCTCTGGAGTCATCTTTTTTCTCAGACTTTAATTTGTTCTCAAACTTTAAATTGAATTTCAGCAGGTGAATTGCCACACAACCAACCGATGGTTTGCGAAGATAAAAGCAAAGCAATTATCCAGCGCGAACGGCATCTTCCCAAGCTTGGGGAGTATAGGTCTTCAGAGCGAGGGCGTGAATTTCTTCTGTTGCCATCGCTTGTTGCAGCGCGCCGTACACCAGCTGATGCTGCTTGACGAGAGACTTCCCTTCAAATGCAGAAGAAACCACGATCGCCTCGTAATGATCGCCGCCTCCGGTCAGGTCGCGAACTGCCACGCGGGCATCTTCTAACTGAGATTGAATTAATGTCTCGACTCGATCGGGGGTAATCATTTCGTCACCTTTATTCCCACAGTAATTACTGCACAATTATTGCACTAACTTTGGGTGCCATTCAAATTATTATAGAAGTTTATCTGAGGAGTTCGACGGACGAGCTTCCTCAGAATTCAAAACCCAGAATGTAACGTCCGATCGCGTACCGATCGCTCGTGGCTTAGTTAGAGCTTTGGGCGTTGCGAGGACGGGGATAGGGAGCATCGACAAATCCCAACTCGAAAAGCTGGCGATAGGCATCTTGGCCCAAATCGCGGGTGGGATTCTGGGAGCGGATAATTTGCACCAGGAGAGGCACGGCCAATTCTGGTTTGTTTTGCGCCCGACGCAGTACCGCGAGTTCGTAGGTGGCACGATCGCGCAATTGAGCCGCCTCGAGTGCCATATCCCGTTGATTCTCGAAAATCCGATTGTCAATTCCCGAAAAGCTCGCGGCCAATTCCTGATAGTAGGTTGACAATTGGTTGAGAATTTGTCTGGCTTCTTGCAACTTTTGGGCGGCGAGTTCGTAATCTTGTTGCGAGACAGCAGCCTTAGCCTCTTCAATCAACCGTTGCGCTCCCGGTAAGCTCAGTACGCTACTATCGAGAGATAGCGGCCGCATTTCGTCGGGACTCAGCTCGACATCGGGATCGAGAGATTCTGGCATGTCGTCGAGTTCGATGATTTCCAGATCCTCCTCAATTTCCACGCTCTCTCCCGCTTCGGGGGACTGAGCTAAAAGAGCTGGTTTTTGGACAGCTCGAACGGGTGCGAGCCAAAATAAGGTGGCCAGGATTGGCACAGACATGCCGCCAATGATATATCTGAGGTATCGAACGGTTTCAGATCTCATAAGTCTAAAAATGAGGTGAAAAGTCAGTCGCCAAATGTGCTGAAAATAAACCAAGTAAACCAAACGGTAGAGCGGTTTGAACCGTCTGCGAACAATCCTCCAGCCAGAGAATTGATTTTTTAGTGCTAGATCGACCCTGAATCGATCTAAAACTCGCAAGTCGGTTGAAACCCCATCGGTCGCCACCGCGAAATGCAAGCTGTTCGGTTCCGGAGAGGGCGATCTCTCCTGACCCCTACCACCGAACGCTGGGGGTCAGTCACTCGATCGTGTAGATGTTTGGGGAAACATCCAGACAAGTTAGCGATCATATTAACATTTCGTTGCGATTTGGGGGGCGAGGAGACGGGGGCGACCGAAGCTGCGGAAACCAAAGAAGTTGGGGGAGACGATCGCACCGCAAATAACATGGGGACTTGCGATCTGCGATCCGATCTCGGAGGTAGATTCGGACATTTCCAATCCGGAAACTCTCAGATACCCCATTTCTGCTTCGCCCTCAAAAATTCGCCGCGAGCCATTCGTAAATGATAGGGATGCAAGATAATGACAAGTGACTCGATCTCAGAATTTTCTGGTGTTGGTGTGGCCGATGATAATATCGGCGTTATCCTCCAGCGAGGGGGAGAAGAACTGATTCTCTACAAAGTGAGCGATCGGTTTACCGTTTGCGCGGCCCCAGGCGTAAAACAGTCCGAATTGGTCGATCGCATTGGCATCGAGCAGTATCAATCGATCTCCGTTGGTTCGAGAACTCGCACTCCCTTGGTGGAATTTACCGTCGCCGCCAGCGAACTCGAAACAGCTCTGCAAGCGGCGCGAGACCTCGAAGCGGTTGCATTCGCCAGCCACGTCTATCAAATTCGCGAAGACCCGGAAACGCCGATTTACCTCACCAACGAGATCGTCGTTCAATTTGCCGCAGATGTCGAATCCCAGGCGCAAGACGAAATCGCTACGACCGTCGGATTGCACCAACTCGAACCCATCGATGGAGTCGCGAATACGTACGTCTATCAAGTTACGAAGCAAGCGACAGAAAATCCGGTCAAAATTGCCAATCGCTTGATGCGCCACCCTGGGGTGTTGACCGCCGAACCGAATATTATCGTCCCCACCACCTCTCACTACCGCCCTCGGGACCCCCTCTACCCCCGGCAGTGGTACTTACACCACACCGGCGGCAGCCAACTCGCGAGCAATTCCCATATTTCCGTCGAACAAGCCTGGGATATCACCCGAGGAGAACGCTCAGTCGTCGTTGCCGTTACCGACGACTCCGTAGAAATCGACCACCCCGACTTTCAAGGCCCCGGTAAAATCGTCGCCCCGCGAGACCTCAAAGATAAAGATTACCTCCCCCTACCCGGACGGGCCTCCGACAATCACGGAACGGCTTGTGCGGGGGTGTGCGTCGCCGAAGAAAACGGGAAAGGCGTAGTCGGCGTGGCCCCCGGTTGCGCCTTAATGCCGATTCGGACTTCGGGCTATTTAGATGACGAGTCGATCGATAAGCTTTTCGACTGGGCGATCGCCAACAATGCGTCGGTGATTTCCTGTAGCTGGGGGGCGAGTGCGGTCTACTTCCCCCTCTCCCTGCGCCAGAGGGCGGCCATTACCCGTGCCGCGACTCGAGGTCGCAACGGTAAAGGCTGCATTGTTGTATTTGCCTCTGGCAACGCCAACCGTCCCACCCAAGGGATCGTCAACGAGCGAGGCTGGCCGCGCAATGCGATCGCCGGACGGACGGAGTGGCTGAGCGGGTTTGCCGTTCATCCGGATGTCATTGCCGTTTCCGCCTGTACCAGTCTCAACCAGAAAGCCGCTTACAGCAACTGGGGTCCGAATATTTCCGTTGCCGCCCCGAGCAATAACGCACCACCGGGAATGTGGCTTCAATCGACCGGATTTATCAGTACCCCTCCGGAAATTCGCCAGTACCTGCCGGGTTTAGGGGTATTCACGGCCGATCGCCTGGGGGCCGCCGGATACGACCCGAGCGACTACACCAGCAGCTTTGGCGGTACGTCGAGCGCTTGCCCGGTGGTGGCAGGAGTGGCGGCGTTGGTACTCTCGGTGAATCCGGAGCTAACGGCATTTCAGGTGAAGAAAATTTTGCAGGAAACCACCGATAAAGTTACCGACACCTCGGCCGACCTGCAATTGGGGAATCAGTTCGGTACGTACGATCGCAACGGTCATTCCCAATGGTTCGGTTACGGAAAAGTCAATGCCTATAAAGCCGTACGGGCCGCCCAACGGGAATATTCCACTACCGAACCCGTCAGCCAGCGAATCGAAGGACGCAACGATCGCGCTTACCCCATTCCCAACAATAATTCGACGGGTATCGCCAGTCGCATTCGCGTCGGAGATTCGCGATCGGTCCTCGACGTACAAGTTGAAGTCTATGTCGAACACGAGTTTTTGGGAGATATCGAAATTTATCTCATCGATCCGGGCAATCGCAAAGTACTGCTCCAAGGTCGCAATTTAGGTCGTCAAACCGTATTGCGCGCTCGTTACTCCACGGGAAGCTCGCCCGTTCTCAAAACTCTCCTCAATCGCTCGGCACGGGGCGATTGGCAACTGCAAGTTATCGATCGCGTCTCTAACGATTCGGGAACGCTCAAAGGATGGAAGTTGACGCTGGGAGTTTGAGGAGGCTGGGAAAGACGCGGAGATGGGAGAGGTGAGGGAGAATAAATGCCAGATCCAAAATTCTTCCTTGTCCCCTTGTCTTCCTCTCCCAATATTCCCTCCACCCTCAATCTTCCCGAAGGCGTTCCAATAAATCCCTCAATTCCTCTTCGATCGAATCTTCTTCCCATTCATCTTCCAAATCGCGGGCGAGTTCGAGGGCTTCTTGGTAATGCCAGATGGAATCTTGAGGTAAATTCGCCGCATCGTACAATCGAGCCGTGAGAATCAGGGTCGTGAGTTCTTCGCGATCGTCTTCGAGGTTTTGCGCCAACTCCAGGCGCTCTTCGAGGAGTTCCAGCCCCCTGAAATACCGTCCGACTTGGGTATGAGCCACCGCCAACCCATCGATCGCCCGAAACAGATTGGCATTGTCGCCGCTAATTCGCGCCCGTTGCAGTGCTTCCCCGTAAACTCCAATGCTGCGATCGTAATCTTCTAGCAGCCAATAGGCAGCCCCCAAATTATTCAGGGTGGTGGCTTGTTCCAAGGGATCGCCCATCAGGTAGTGCCAGCTCAATGCCGCTTCGTAGCGCTCGACGGCTTCAGCAAAATCCCCCCGACCCATGGCAACCAAGCCCAGGTTATTGAGGGAAATACCCCGTCCGACAGCACTATCGAGTTGCGCCGACAGATCGAGAGCTTCGGCAAACTGTTCCGTCGCCCGATCGAGCAGTCCCCGTGCCAGCAGTGCCGACCCAAAATCGTTGAGAGCGTAGACGAGCATTAACTCATCGTTGAGGGCGCGTGCCACGGAGAGTTGGGCTTCTCTGGCTTCTATGGCTTGGTTGAAGCGACCCGCATCTAAATAAACCTCACCCAGGTTGCTGTAAATTTGTCCCATCGCCGGTAGCTTGCCCAAGCGCTGGTAAATTTCCACCGCCTCCAACCAATAGGCGATCGCCTCGTTAAGTTCGCCCGACTGCTGCTTTTCATCTCCAAGCAACCGCAATCGCAGCGCTTCATCTAAGTTGACTCGATCCGGGCTAGGGGTCGAGTTCGAGACTTGGGCGGTTTCCCCAGCCAGAATGGGGATGGGGGCCGTGACACCCAAAGCCAGACTCAAAGCCACAGCGGTGGTGCTGAAATACGATCTCATGACTTGACTGATAAATTTACCACTCACGAATTGGTCATCGGCAGCGATCGATCGAGTTCTGGCATTTCGCCGCTATCTTCAGAACGAGCGGGATACTCTTCTAAGTAAATCGTCCGGATATCTTCGGGCAATGCTGCCTCGAGAGCGTCGTAAGCCGACGGTAACTGCTTGCCCACTTCCACCGGAGAGATATTATCCCCTTCCGCTTGCAAGTAGGCCGAAATGCGCGATTCGCTCCAGTGGAACGTTTGCGCCATCAAGACGATCGCCCGCTGCAAGGGATCGAGCATATCGAGTGCCTGTTGGAGGTAAGACCAAAAGGGCGGTGGGGCTGCTTCGATCGAATAACGGATCGACTCGACAGGCGGCATTTCCGCTTGATTGATACACAACGCCGTGACGTTAATGAGCCAATTTTGCAGGGTCAAATGCCCGTCGTCAACTGGCTCTCCCTCTGCGGTTTGAGATTGGGCGGCAGCACTTTTTCGCAAATCGAGGGATTTGAGTTCGTAAAAAATATGCCGCCAAATTAGGGCGAATAGATAATCGGCTTGGACGGGGGATTTCGCTGAATGTCGAATCAGCGTGTAAACGATCTGAGAATAGCGGCAAAAAATTGCCGTAAAATACTTTCCCTCTTCTGGATGGCGCTGGTACAGCGTCAGCAACTCTTGGTCGCTGTAGTGGAATAGGGCTTTGACGATCGGATGGTTGGATTCCGGAAAACTGGGGATTTGCATAGTTGCTATGCGCGACGGAAAAATTACTAACTAGGATATATGCAGATCGGATTTCTGGCTCGAAACCCGGACAGAAAATCCACAGAATCTACAATTGCGGAAGAGCCGCTTGCAAGTGTGTCACCTCTATCCCCACCCTCGAAGGCAAGTTGATACAATTAAAATTAGGAGCAACTGACAAATCGAGTCTAGACCTGTAACACCGAAGACGTTTATAAGTTCATGATTTTAGCAGCAATCGATCTTCCGAGTTTGAGTCCGTATTTAGCCGCGTTACCTCTCGATGCCTTATTCTCTACCCAAGGGATTATGGTGATGCTGCTGGCGGCTTACGGGGTGGCGATGTGGATGTTCTTAACCAGCGCCCCTAAAGTCTATACGATGATGGTATCGGATTTGGAAATCGCGCGCCAGTTATACGAGGGAATGCTCGAACTCCCGGCGGCCGAAGTTCCCCTACATTATTACTACAATTACGAGCAAACTTTGGGAACCACGGGCATCGACCCGCTTTACATGTCGGCCGATTTGAGCGCGACGGCCCCCAGGGTCAACGATATTCCCGAGGGACTTTGGTATCAGCTCAAAAAGAATACCCAACTTCATATTATTTCTGGAGCGAGTGTTGGGGCCAAAAATCGCGATCGCCACGTGTGTTTCGATCGCGAATGTCTCGAAGAAGTTCTACTGCGCGCGCAAATCCGAGGAACGAAGTACAAAATTCGTCGCGACAAACCGTTGAACTTTTTCATTAAAGATTTGCAAGGACGGACGATCGAAATGTCGGAAGCCTCGAACTAAGTTTAATTCTAAAATTTATTTTCTAACGGCATGTATTGTGCCATTTCCCCTTAGTTTTCTCCGAACTAGGGGGTTATTTTCGAGTAAGCATTCAGCGATCGACCGTCAGTTGTTAGCTGGTTACGAACCCCAAACGCGGAAATTTCAACGGACTTGCCGATCGAGATGATAAATTTCATCCATCGAGAAAATCCGCGCTTCAACGAATGCTCGCGGTGTTTTCGTCCAAAGCCGTTTGCCGTTCGCTAAAAGCTGAATGCTGACATTTTCGATCGCGTCAGTTCGAGAGAAGATATGGCAACCGCGCGCGTTGTGTGTAAAATTCATGATGAGTTCTTTACTGCGATCGCTATGGGTAGCCAATCTAAAGCCAAAAGTATCTTTCTGCTCGCTTCGATGGTCGGCTGGCTGCTGGTGGGTGCGGCTTTGATGTACCTTGCGCCCCAGGTTGCCGATTGGGTTGTGGCATCCGAGCGTACTCATACCTGGATGGTAACTCTCTCTCGGAGTGGCTACAATCCCACGCTCGGTTGGCTCGGCGGCGGTATTATCCTTGCAGCGACCGTACTGGGGAATATTATCTGGTATCAGCAGTTCGACGGTAAAATTTGAGTTGGGTATTTGTAAGCATTCAGCCGTCAGCCGTCAGCTTGTTGCGAACCCCAAACGCGGAAATTTCAACGGACTCGCCGATCGAGATGATGAATTTCCTCCATCGAGAAAACCCGCGCTTCAACGAATTCTCGCGGTGTTTTCGTCCAAAGCTGTTCGCGAAGCGACTCCACGCGGAGTATCGCGCTCGTGCTAAAAGCTGAATGCTTACGATAAGTCTGGAGAAATAAATTTATTCTCAACTTGAAAAATTAATCTTTTAGATTTAAACAGAAACAGTAAGGTGAGTTCAACATAACCCACCTTACCCTGTCAAAACTGACTTACTTCGCACCGACAGGCATTCCCAAAATCTCCTCAATTTTAGGCATATCTTCCAACGGAATCACCCGTCCTTCATCTTCAAATCCATCAATTTCATTGAAGTTGAGATAGCGGTACAAATCCGAGGCAAACGGGTCGATTTTCTCCTTAACGATCTCCATGTATTCTTCTACTGTGGGAATGCGTCCGAGCAGCGCGCAAACCGCCGCCAATTCGGCCGAACCCAAGTAGACGCGCGCCCCTTTACCCATGCGATTGTTGAAGTTGCGGGTGGAGGTAGAGAAGACCGTCGCCCCATCTTCCACGCGGGCTTGGTTGCCCATGCACAGGGAACATCCGGGCATTTCCGTGCGCGCCCCGGCTGCGGCAAAAATACCGTAGATTCCTTCCTCGCGCAATTGTTTTTCATCCATCCGGGTGGGGGGACAAATCCAGAGGCGACCTTTGACCGTTCCCGCCCCTTCTAAAATTTTTGCGGCGGCGCGATAATGACCGATATTGGTCATACAAGAACCGATGAACACTTCATCGATTTTGTCGTTCGCGCATTCGGACATTAACTTAACATTATCCGGGTCGTTGGGAGCAGCGACAATTGGCTCTTTTATTTCGCTTAAATTTACCTCAACGGTATCGGCATATTCGGCATTTTCATCGGCCGTCATCAACTCCGGATTCGCCAACCATTGCTCCATTTTTGCTACCCGACGCATAATCGTCCGGGCATCGCTATAACCGCGCGCTACCATATTTTTGAGCAGGGCAACATTCGATCGCAAATATTCGGCAACGGTATCTTCACTGAGTTTTATCGTCGAACCGGAACAAGACCGTTCGGCTGTCGCATCGGTCAATTCAAACGCCTGTTCGAGCTTCAAATCCGGCAGACCTTCCATTTCCATAATTCGCCCGGAGAAGACATTTTTCTTATTCTGTTTCTCCACCGTCAGCAATCCTTTTTGGATGGCAACGTAGGGAATGGCATTGACGATATCCCGCAAGGTAATTCCCGGTTGCAACTCCCCGGTAAACTTGACCAATACCGATTCGGGCATATCCAAGGGCATCACCCCCAAAGCCGCCGCAAAGGCCACCAACCCGGAACCGGCCGGGAAGGAAATCCCCAAGGGGAAGCGAGTGTGGGAGTCGCCGCCAGTGCCGACGGTATCGGGCATCAGCATCCGGTTCAGCCAGGAGTGGATGATGCCATCTCCCGGACGCAGGGCTACGCCACCCCGTTGAGCGAAGAAGTCGGGGAGGCTCTGATGGGTTTTAATATCGACAGGTTTGGGATAGGCAGCCGTATGGCAGAAAGTCTGAATCACCAAATCGGCGCTAAATCCGAGGCAGGCGAGTTCTTTGAGTTCGTCGCGAGTCATCGGGCCAGTGGTATCCTGGGAACCCACAGTGGTCATTACCGGTTCGCAGGAAGTTCCGGGACGAACCCCAGCAAGTCCGCAGGCTTTGCCGACCATTTTCTGGGCCAGAGTGAAGCCCGTTCCCGTATCGGCGGGCATTGTCGGACGGGTGAAGATAGAACTGGGTTCGAGTCCGAGAGCTTCGCGGGTCTTGTCCGTGAGGCTGCGTCCGATGAGGAGGGGAATCCGGCCGCCGGCGCGCACTTCATCGACGATCGTATCGGGTTTGAGGCTGAAGGTGGAAATCACCTCCCCGGCGGCGTTGGTGACTTCGCCTTTGTAGGGATGGATGGTGATGACATCCCCGGTTTCCATCTTCGTCACATCGCATTCGATGGGTAGCGCGCCGGAATCTTCTGCCGTGTTGAAGAAAATTGGGGCGATCGCACCCCCGAGAATATATCCCCCAGCGCGCTTATTGGGCACGAAGGGAATATCGTCACCAATGTGCCACAGGAGGGAGTTAATCGCCGATTTGCGCGAAGAACCCGTTCCCACCACATCGCCGACATAGGCGACGGGATGTCCTTTTTCTTTAAGTTTGGCGATGGTATCCAAGCCTTTGGGCATCGACGACTCCAGCATCGCTAAACCGTGGAGGGGAATATCCGGGCGAGTGGTAGCATGGGGGGCTGGGGACAAATCGTCGGTGTTGGTTTCGCCGGGAACTTTGAAGACGGTGACGGTGATGGTTTTCGGGAGTTGAGGACGACCGATAAACCAAGCAGCATTCGCCCAAGCATCGACAACCTGTTTGGCGTGGGGATTGGTATCGGCAAGTTCGAGTACGTCGTGGAAGGCATCGAAGACGAGTAGGGTTTTACTCATTGCCGTGGCGGCCGTCGAAGCGATACCTTCATCGCTGGATTTGAGCAGTTCCACCAGGGATTGAACGTTGTAGCCGCCGACCATGGTTCCCAGGAGAGAGACGGCCCCTTGAGGTGAAATTAAGGGGCATTCGATTTCCCCTTTGGCAATGCCCGTCAGAAATCCCGCTTTGACGTAAGCCGCTTCGTCCACACCGGGAGGAACCCGATCGCGCAGCAATTCGAGTAAAAATTCTTTCTCCGCATCGGGAGGATTTTTGAGTAACTCGCACAATTCGGAGGTTTGTGCGGCATTGAGGGGTAAGGCGGGAATTCCGAGAGCGGCGCGTTCTGCGGCGTGTTGGCGGTATGTTTCCAACATACAGGTCTTCTCCATAAACAGTATCGGTGTAGTGAACTACCCAACGTTTGCCTAAGGCAAAGCGTGGGCTTCTGACTTCGCAGGGGTTTGCCTCAACACGGGCTTTCGCCCGCGAAGAGGTCTTACATCCCCTCCATCAGCAGCAGTCCCGGTTCCCGAGACCGATAGTATTCTGATGCCTTCTGCTCTAATATTGATTGCTGCGTTTCTATCACGATCGTGGTAAGCGCCGCAACTGGGGCAATTCCAATAACACATCTCTAATGGTAGTTTGTCGATTTGGTAATGACAGTTAGAGCAGAGTTTAGAACTTGGAAACCATCGATCTATTTCCACCAAAACTTTCCCCTCTCGTTCGAGTTTATAGGCTAGGAAATTTACAAAGGTTCTCCAGCTCGCATCAGAAATTGCTTTAGCAAGCTTATAGTTTTTTAGCATACCTTTTACATTCAGGTTTTCCACCACGAGAACTTGGTTATCGTTCGCGAGCTTCCGAGAAAGCTTATGTAAAAAGTCTTGACGCGCATTAGACAAGCGCTCGTACACCCGTGCGACAATTTTTCTCGCTCGATTTCGAGAGTGACTCTCTTTCTGTTTGCGTGCGAGTTTCTTTTGTTTGCGGGCTAAATTGCGTTCGTACTTTTTGAGATGACGAGGATTCCGATATTTGGAAGTCTTGATACCATCATTGACAATCGCAAAATTTTTAAGTCCTAAATCAATTCCGGCAACCTTACCACTGGTATTTGGCATAGGATGCTCACCGGGTAATTCGGTCAGAATTGATGCAAAATACTGACCTGATGGTGTCATGGTGACGGTGACGGTCTTGATAGTTCCTTTGATGGATCGGTGTACTTTAGCACGAACTAAGCCGAGCCGACCGGGGAACTTCACAAAACCATCAATTAATTTGACATTTTGAGGATACTGAATTGATTGACGATTTTTCTTAGATTTGAATCTCGGGTAACGCGCCCGACCGGCAAAAAAGTTTTTATAAGCAGTTGTTAGATTCAAAGTCGTTGCTTGTAGAACTTGAGAATAACAGTCTTTAAGCCAGGTGGTTTCTGTCGCTTTTTTGAGTTTTGGCAGATAGGCATTGAGTGCCAATTGAGTTAACCCTTTTCCGGTCTCCCGATAAGTAGTAAGACTTAAGTTGAGTGCATAATTCCACCACCAACGCGCGCAACCGAAGTGCTGAGCTAAAGTAACAATCTGCTCATCTGTGGGATAAATTTTAATTTTGATTGCGCGGTGTATCATTGGTTTTTTTATTTTTAATATTATATAATATTTTCAGTAAAAATTATAAGTATTTAGCTGAATCTAAGATTTTCTCTGTCTCAAATAGAAAGCAGGAGCGATCGAATCCTCGCACCTCCTCGCCGCTTAAAATAAAGCCAAAGCGATCGCTCTTGCTTTTGGGAGGATCGCATCAAGTAACGATCGCATTCTCGTTTTCTCATCACAATGCCTCGATATCCTGCGTCGAGCAATTTCCACGTTGTATCTAGATCGCTTCGAGAGGAGATCGATCGAATTGGCTTTGCACCCTAAACTCGACCGGTTTTGGATGTATTTCTCTCCAGTTTTATCAAGTGAAAATATGAGTTCGATCGCATGAAGAATACGATCGCATCCTCAACCCTGACTCTGCATATTTCTTATTCTTTTCACTTATAACAATGTATAGGCACACATCACCAAGATAAGGTTTGAGGTTGAGCGTCCACCCCGTCCTTCATACTTTGGTGGGCGTGTTTGGGACGGCAATTACCTTACCTGGGGCGATCGACAGCGCTAACTGTCAAATTTTTATGCGATTGATGCTGGTGAGTCAAAGTACCCCGGTCAGTTCCAAAGCGTTGCTGATGGTAGCTCACATGAAACCTTTATTTTGGGAAAGTCTCGAGTTCTTCACCCTCCTGGGTTTGGTGGTTAGTTTTTGGTTGGGGGTGAGTTATTATGTCTTACTACCCCGTTTCCAACTAGCGATCGAGCGGTGGCGCTAGCCCGAAAAAAGCATGGCGATCGAATATACCCCAACGAGAAAGTCAAAACGCACATTTTCGAGCCAAAATCTAAACCGGGGGTAAAAGAATGGGGTTAGGCGTGGCGATCGCCTTTCAGATTGTGGAAGATAAATATGGGAGAACTTGACGCGGGACCTGGAAATTCCGGCAAAATCTGGAGTTGACCCTCGAGAGATCGGTGCGGGCGGTAAATGGTTAACTGCTCTTTGAGAGTCAGGTCTTGCAAACCCATTGATGTTCGATCGACAATCTCAAAAGATAAGATCGGCAACTCAAGCTCTCATATTCTCCCGGTTGGCCCAACTCTTTTGCTCTTTACCCAGCGCGCGAAACGCCAGACAAATATATGTGCGATCGAAGTCACACGCTCTCATCTAACCCTGGCGAACAGGCGGCGTACTTTCATTCGCTCATCGAACACACACCCGCAGCGATCGCCATTTTCGATTGCCAAATGGGCTATGTGGCAGCCAGTCAGCGCTGGAGATCGGATTACAATCTCGGCGATATCTCTTTCATCGGACGTTCTCACTATGAAATCTTTCCCGAAATTGGCGATCGCTGGAGGGCCATTCACCAGCGTTGCCTCGCCGGGGCGATCGAACGTTGCGACGAGGAGGCTTTTCCTCGCGCCGATGGCAGTCTCGATTGGGTGCGCTGGGAAGTCCGCCCGTGGTACTCAGATTCTGGGGAAATCGGTGGCATCATTATGCTCACCGAGGTCATCACCCGGCGCAAGCAAGCCGAACTCGCCTTGCAAGCGGCAAACTCACAACTCGAAGCAAAAGTCAAGGAGCGCACGGCAAACTTAGAGCAAACCGTCGCTCGACTTCAGCAGGAAATCGAGAAGCGTCAGGCTGTAGAAGCCGAACTCGCCCAAAGCGAAGCGAAATTCCGCCATCTAGTCGAAAATGTAGAAGATACGATCTGGTCTTGCCTGCCCGATGGAACCCTGACGTATCTCTCCCCAGCGTTCGAGAAGATGTTCGGTTTCGATCGCGCCGAGTTCGTGGGACATCCGTTCGCTCCATTAGTCCATCCCGAAGATTTACCCCAGCTGATGGAATTCTTCGATCGAACCCTCGAAACCGGAAAACCTCACGACTGCACCGAATTTCGCCACAAATGTCAAGATGGCAGTTGGTGTTGGGTGGTTTCTAATATTTCAGCCTCTCAAGATGAGGAAGGAAATATCGTCGCCATTCAAGGGACCCTCAAAGACATCAGCGATCGCGTTGCTGCCGAAGCCAAGCTCAAACAACAGCAGCAACTTTTACAGGCGATTCTCGATAACACGAACGCTTGTATCTTCGTCAAAGATTACCTCAATCTCGACGGTCAGTATGTCTTAGCCAACCAACAAACTGCTGATTTGTTCGATATTCCTCAAGAAGAATTTTGTGGCAAAACCGACTACGATCTGTTTCCCGAAGAGGTTGCCAAACAATTGGAGAGTCTCGATCGCGATATCCTCAAAACCCTGCATCGGCTCGCAATCGAGGAGGAAATCCCCCAAGGCGATGGCACGCGCATATATTGGACTCAGAAATTTCCCCTAGAAGACGAAGCGGGTCGGCCCTACGCGCTGTGTGGCGTGGCGACGGATATTACCGACTTTAAAGTTATGGAAGCGGCATTGCGCCAGAGCGAAGCTCAATTCCGCGCCTTATTCGAGCACGCTGCCATTGGAGTTGCCAAAGTCGGGTTAGACGGTCAGTGGCTGATGGTCAATCAAAAACTTTGCGATAGTTTGGGGTACGCCCCGGCAGAATTACTCGAATCGATGCTCTATCTCGAGTCGATCGCTCCGGCAGATCGACAAACCACCAAAGAACGCCTGAAAGAGTTATACACCGGGACGATCTCGACCTCCTCCCTCGAAAAACGCTATCTGCGTCGAGATGGAACGTCGATCTGGATGCAGACGACGGCGAAGCTGGTTCGGAACGATCGAGGCGAGGCACAGTATTTTGTCAAGACGATCGAGGATATTAGCAATCGCAAGCGCCAAGAACATGCCTTGCGGTTCATCGTCGAAGGAACGGTGGCGAAAACGGGAAATGAATTTTTCCGCGCTTGCGTGGGACACCTCGCCGAAATTTTCCAGGTGCAATATGCATTCGTAACTGAATCGGTGGATAACACCTACACCACCTCGAGAATGCTGGCGTTGTGGACGGGCGAAGAGTTTGTCGAACCCTACGAATTCGATCTCGAGGGCAGTCCCTGTCGCGTGGTCTTTCAAGAACATTGGGGTATCTTTACTGAGGAACTGCAAGCGCGGTTTCCCCAGGCGGATTCTCTAGCAACATTGGGGGCCCAAAGCTATCTTGGGGTGGCAATCGTCGATACTCGCGGCCAAGCCATCGGCAACTTGGGTTTAATCGATACCAAGCCGTTTGTGGGAGATCTCGAAATTGCCAAGTCGCTGTTGCAGTTGTTTGCCACGCGGGTGGGTGCGGAGATGGAACGGATGCGAGCGGAAGCGGCACTGCGCAACAGCCGACAACGATTGCACCAGCAGGCCGGGCGAGAAAAGCTGCTCAACCAACTGACCCAGCAAATTCTCCACTCTTTGGACTTCAGTACGATCGTCAATCGCGCCGTGGGTGAGATTCAGCGATTTCTCAAAGTCGATCGCTGCCACTTCGCATGGCATACCCTCGAACCGAACGGAGAGTATTGGGATGTCATCGATGAAGTCCGAGCGCCGGATTTACCGAGCTTTCTCGGTCGCCATCCCGTTCGGGCCTTCGGACTGCTCTCGGAACGGATTTTCAATCGACAAACTCTGAAAATCGACGACGTTCGAGCGATCGAAGTGCCAGCAGTGCACGAGTTTTTAACCGGGTTGGGCAATCGCTCGATGTTGGTGCTGCCAGTGCTAGCCAATTCCAGCAGATTGGGGATTATTTCTTGCATCCACACTCGAGAGGTGCGACCTTGGCTAGAAGAGGAAGTAGAATTGCTCGAGGCGATCGTCACTCAATTAGCAATCGCCCTCGATCGAGCTAACTTGTTCGCCCAAAGCCAAACCAAGGCTTCTGAATTGGCGATCGCCCTGAAAACCCTACAACGCACTCAAGCGCAACTGGTTCAACACGAAAAAATGTCGAGTTTGGGTCAAATGGTGGCGGGTATCGCTCACGAAATCAACAATCCCCTCAGCTTCATCTACGGCAATATCGTCTCCGGGAAAGAATACATGCAAGATTTACTCAGGACGATCGACCTGTACGAACGCCACTACCCCGAACCCCCGCCCGAAATTGTCGAGGCACTCCAAGAAGTCGAGTTGGACTATATCAAAGAAGATATAGTCCCACTGTTTGAATCGATGAGCGTCGGCACCAAGCGCATTAGCGAGATCGTGCAATCGTTACACATTTTCTCCCGATTGGACGAAGCAGAGGTAAAAGCCGTAGACCTGCACGATGGCATTGAGAGTAGCCTGACAATTTTACGAACCCGCTTGCGAGCGCAATCGTGGCGATCGGAAATTCAAGTCGTCCGAAACTACGCTCGGCTTCCCCAAATTGAGTGCTGTGCCGGACAGCTCAATCAAGTCTTTATGAATATTTTGAGTAATGCGATCGATGCTCTCGAAGAACGCGATCGCCTGCGCGCGCCAGCGCAGATGGCACAAACACCCAGTACGATCCGCATCCAAACCGAAGCCATCGAAGAGAACGAAGGCGATCGATGGCTGCGAGTTCGCATCGCCGACAACGGCCCCGGAATCGATGAGAAGGTGCGAGCTAAACTTTTCGATCCCTTCTTTACTACTAAACCCGTGGGCAAGGGAACAGGTTTGGGATTGAGCATCAGCTATCAAATCGTGGTCGAACGACACAATGGACGGCTCAGTTGTCAATCGACTCCAGGTAAGGGCGCGGAATTTATTATCGAAATTCCCTTTTTGTAGCGTCAGTTTTGGATCGGACTGTTTCGGGTGAAGGTGGGAGGGGGGGAAACGGGGGAAACGGGGGAAACGGGGGAAATGGGGGAAATGGGGGAAATGGGGGAAATGGGGGAAACGGGGGAAACGGGGGAAACGGAGGAAACGGAGGAAATGGGGGAAATGGGGGAATTGAGATATCGTTGAAAAACTCAGTGTTCGTTGCCTCCCAAGCTCCCCAAGCTCCCCAAGCCCCCGAAGCCCCCGAGAGCTACCCAAGTTCCCCAAGCTCCCGAGAGCTACCCAAGCTCCCCAAGCTCCCGAACACCGCGTCTCCTAAGAATCCTTCGCCTTGGCTTCCAAACTTTCCAACCGACTCCGCAGTTCTTGATTGTCCTTTTTGACCCGATCGAGTTCTTGGCGAAGTTGCGTCACCGCTTTGTCCGAACCGATGTTTTTCTGAATTTTACCGATCGCCTCTTCGGCAATTCGGCTGACTCGTCCGTCGGCGGTTTGTTCGGCGAGCGTCCGGGCAATGCCCATGGCTTTGGGGGTTTCCATTTGTTTGAGGGAAGCCACTACCGCCACTTGCGTCAGGAAGAAGGTTTCCCCAGCCAGTGCCGAGAGACGCTCTAAAATGCGATCGACATTGGCTGGAGTTTGCCCGGTGGAAATGGTTCCGAGGGCGCGAATAGCAGCTAATCGCAGGGCTTGAGGAACCTCCGGTGCGGTGTATTCTAAAATCAGATCTAGGGCTTCTTCGGAAGTTTTGAGCTGGCTCAATCCGCCGATCGCCCCGCTGCGAACCACTTCATTCCATCCGGCTTTCTTCTCCAACACCGTTTTCAGGCGATCGAGAACTTTCTCGGTTTTCGGCTTACCATTGGGGTTTGCTCCGGCGATCGTGCCGATGGCGCGGGCGGCGGCGGCTTCGACGTAATAGCTGGCATCCCCGTCGGTGACGAAGGGTTTGATGGCTTTGTAGCTAGCGTGGGTTTTGATGCGCGCCAGGGATTCGATCGTGGCGCGGCGCACTCGGGCTTCGCCATCTTTGAGTCCGGCAACTAAGCCATCGAACGCCCCGTCGAGTTTAACGCCCGCTAGAGCTTTGGCGACTTCCACCCGCACGCCCCAGAACCGATCGTTTTTCAGGGCATCGGAGAGAGCTTTAACTGCCTCGAGTCCGCCTTTTTTGGCGATCGCCTTGGCGGCATAAATCCGCGAAACCGGGTCGGGGTCGAATTTGAGTTGGGCTTTGAGTTCCGGTAGGGGATAGCTCAACTTCACCGTTTTCAGGAAATGGTTGCCCGCGTCGAAGCTGACGAATTGCGGTTTTTCGGTGAGGGGGAAGTAGAAACTTTGCTCTTTTTGGTAAACGCGGACTTTGAACGGTTTGAGCGTCGGTTCTTCCCCATCGCAGATATATCCAAAGGCGATCGGAATTTTGAGATCGAACAAATTGCTTTCGTTGGGGGTATTCCCATCTTTGGCTTGGGTTTGGGTCACCGTGACTTTCGCTAAATTGCTGTCCCCATCCCAGGAGTAGGCGATTTTGAAATCCGGATGTCCGCCGCGATAGACGTACTGATCGAACAGAAACGCCAAATTGCGTCCCGTTGCCTTTTCGATCGCCCGCAATAAATCCACCGTTGCGACAGTACTGTGGGCGTTATCCTGCACGAAAGTGGCGATCGCCGCAAAAAATAACTCATCTCCCAACTCGGCGCGAATCATATGATAGACGCACGACCCCTTCTCGTAGAGGTGGCGATCGTACAGTTCGATCGGTTCGCGGTAAACGTGGGTGACCATCGGACGGCGGTAGCGGCTACTGTCTTCGCTGAGGTAACTGCGGGCTTCTTGCAGGCGGTAGTAAGCTGCATCCTCAGCCCCGTACTCGCGATCGGTCCACAAGACTTCAGAGTAGGAAGCCATCCCCTCTTTAATCCAAGCGTGAGACCAATGCTCGATCGCTACCAAATCTCCAAACCACTGGTGTGCCAGTTCGTGACCTACCAGCATTTCGGTGCGCCGATTATCCACCATTGCCCGTTCGTCGAGCAAGCAGCGATCGGTCAGTAGCGTGGTGGAGGTATTCTCCATTCCCCCAAAAATAAAGTCCGCTACGCACGCCTGGGCGTATTTGGGGAAGGGGTAGGGATAGCCAAATTTTTCCGAGAAAAACTGAATCATCTCGGGAGTTTTGCCCATACTGCGGCGGGCATCTTCCTCTCGTCCCTTCTCGACGTAGTAGGTGACGGGTTTGTCGTTCCACCGATCTTCAATTTCGGCAAAGTTACCCACCGCCAGAGTCATCAGGTAAGTCGGGTGGACTTCCTTTTGATGCCAGTGGTAGATTTTATCCTTGTCATCGTCACCCGCTTTTTCGACGCTGACGAGTTCCCCGTTGGAGAGGGCAAAGAACTTTTTGGGAACCCGCACTCGAATTTCCGAGGTGGCCAGTTGTCCGGGATAGTCGAAACAGGGGAACCAGAACCGGGAATCCTCATCTTCCCCCTGAGTCCAGACTTGCACGGGTTTATCGGGATTATCCTTATCTGGAGCGATAAAGTACAGTCCCCGTTGCGGCCGATCGACTTTGTAGGCAATCTCCAGGGTAATGGGGACTCCGGCGCTGGTGGGTTGCGTTAACTCGACGTGCAATCGTTCGCCATCGCTGTCGAAGGGTTGAGCGTCTCCGGCAACCTGCACCGACTCGATTTCGAGATTTACCGCATCGAGTACCAGGCGATCGATGCCGTTGCGCACGGGGTTGAGGCGAATCAGACAGCGCCCCCAAAATCGCTGCTGGGGAATATCCAGGGTCAGGTCGAGAAAGATATGTTCGACTTGTCCGGGGCGATCGGGCGTATAATGCGGTCGCGCCCCCGGCAGCTCGAAGGGACGAGAACCGTTGCGGTCGTCATCAGAATAGGCAAAATAAAAATAAGCGTCAGACATCGGGTGGGAAGTAAATTAAGAGATCTAATTCTAGAGGAATTGATGGAGTCTGGGGAAACGTTACGATCGCGCAAGTTTACAGCCGGGTCGATCCCTCTATTCTTCTCAGGTTAACTCGCGCGCGCGAGGTCGATCCAACTTCTGGATTTTCGAGCTGTGCGGAGTGGACGATCGGTTTGGCTAGAATGGACGTGCTAGACGAGCAGTTCGCGATCGGGGAATATTCCGTGCGGGCGATCGCTCGCCTTCACAAATTGAGGAAAGCTGAATGTCTGAGAGTACGAAAAAATCGGGTTTGGGTTGTTTGCCCCTGGCGGGTATCGCGGCGGCCGTCCTGGCAGGTGGGGCTGCGGCGGGGTATTTCTTTTTCTTGCGGGGCGCACCCACTGGGGAAGCCGGACCGATGGCCAGTGCTGAGGTGGTTCCCGAATCGGCACTGATGGCCGCTTATATCTCAACAGATTCGGCTTCTTGGTCGCAGCTCGAAAAATTTGGCACCCCCGAAGCGCAAGCAGCAGTCAAGCAAGGGATCGAGAACTTCGAGCAGGACTTGCAAACCGAAACCAATCTCAATTACGAGACGGATCTCAAACCGTGGATCGGCGATGTAATGCTGGCTTTTCTGCCCCCAGCCGCAGCAGAAGAGGCCGCAGAGGCAACTGTCGAATCCGAACCTCTGGTGGTGGTCGGTATTAAAGATAAAGTCAAAGCCCTCGCCTTTTCTCAGAAAATGAAGGAGGAAGGTGGGGAAAGTGTCAGCGAAATTGACTATCAAGGGGTAACGATTTCGGAAATTGCCCAACCGAATCGGACGATTTATACCGCCGTTTTAGAAGATTACGTGGCGATCGCCTTCAATTTAGAAACTCTACAACAAGCCATCGATACCTCGAAAGGACAGCCTTCCTTTGCCAGCCAACCGGGCGCGGCGCAAATGCTCCGGGAGGGTGTGGATGTTGAGAATGCCCTGGCTCGGTTTTACGTCATCGATTACCCGGCGTTTATGGCGCAACTGTTACAGCAGTCGGGAAGTGAAGCTTTACCCGCCCAGTCTCTAGAGCAGCTCGAACAGGTCGAATCCCTGATCGTGGGCCTTGGCAGCGACGCTCTCGGATTGCGGTTGAAAGCCTCCGTCGAAGTCGATCCGGCCGCTCCCCAACCGGAATTGTCCGCCGCCTCTGGAGAACCGATCGCCCAGTTCCCCGCCGATACGATCGCCTTTGCCAACGGTCAAGGTCTCAATCAAGTCTGGACGCAATTGGTCGAACAATCCGCCGAAGACCCGCAAACCAAGCAGGTGGTTGACCAAGTTCGCCAAAGCATGAGCCAAGTTCAACTCGATCCCGATCGCGTTTTCGGTTGGATGGATGGTGAATTTGCCCTGGGTTTGATTCCCTCTAGAGAAGGAATTTTGGCCAATGTGGGGTTTGGTGGCGCGTTCACCATCGAAACGAGCGATCGAGCTGCCGCCGAAGAAACCCTCGAACAAGTGGGTAAGGTTCTCCAAGAGAGTATCCCCGTTCCCGTGGATATCTCTCAAAAAGAAGTTAAAGGCACTCAAATGACCCAATGGTCGGTGCCGCAGGTTGTCCCCGGTCCCATTGTCGGCTACGGCTGGTTGGATGATAACTCATTGCTGTTGGCGCTTGGCGGTCCGATCGCCGATGTAATGCTCCCCACCCCCGCCACACCGCTCGATGCCAGCGAAAACTTCACCTCTTCGACCCAGGCCCTCCCTCAACCGAATGTCGGCTACTTCTACACCAACTTCGAGCAAATCTCGACTCTACTGGGAACCCTGCCACCAGAAGCTACGGGGATGACCCCCCAAGCCCAAGCGATTCTCGACTCCATTCGCAGCTTGGGGGCAACGGCCACCGTCGAGGATTCGACGAGCACCTTGGAAATGACCTTGCCGCTGGTCTCGAATCAGTAATCTCGAGTTTTTTCCATGGTTTTTCGCCGGGATGCTCGATCGGGACAGGGATTGACCGCAGGGGGTGGGCGTTAGCGTTAGCCATGCCGCAGGCTGTAGCATTTGGATATGTCAAGTTTCGCGATTACCCAGATTCGAGCGATCGTGACAGGGACTTATCGCGGGGAGTGGGCGTTAGCGTTAGCCATGCCGCAGGCTATAGCATTTGGATATGTCAAGTTTCGCGATTACCCAGATTCGAGCGATCAAATGCTTTGCCCCTACAAGCCTCCTACGGTTAATTCCATTCGCCTTGGACGACGAATGCGGCCCACTCGTATGCGGGTTTCCCCGCCCGCATCATCTCTAACTGCGCTGCCCGCATTGCCGCAGTCGCCGTTAACCCCCCGTAGAGCATTTGCTGGTAAAATTTCTCCATCAACTCGGAGGTGGCATAATCGTTGACGCTCCACAAACTCACTGCCACTCGCTTCGCTCCTGCATACATGAATCCTCTTGTCAACCCCACGATACCTTCTCCTTTCACGTTGTTGCCGATACCCGTCTGACAGGCACTCAACACCACCAACTCTGCTGGCAGGGTGAGGTTGAAGATGTCCTGGAGGCGCAAGAATCCATCTTGGGGCGTACCCTCAGCATCGAACAGGGAGAGGACGATGCCGTGCAAGCTGGGATGTTCTTTACCGACGCAACCGTGAGTTGCCAGGTGGACGATTTGGTAGTTGGCGAGTTCGTCGCTGGTGGCGGTGGCGCGGGATGCGTCGAATCCCATGGCTTGGAAGCGTTGGGATTCGGGAACGAGGGAGAGGATAGATTCGGCTTCGGTTTGGGTATATCTGAGACGATCGAAACTGGTACAAGCAGTATCGAGGAAAGCAGCGGCGCGAGTTGCCGAGTTCCAGGGTTGGGTGGGGTTGTTGTTAAATGTTGGATCGATAGTGTCGGCGGTTTCGCAGGCGGGGGAGTTAGCAATTCGATCGTCTCCCAGGCAGCTAAAAACCGGATCGGCAAGGACGGCGACGGTTTTCGGGGCAATCGGGCGATTTGCCAGTTCCCGGCGAGAGATGGCAAGGCTGGAGGCGGAGGGCAGCGTGGCGATTTCGTGTTTCTCCAGAAGCAGTGTAGGGGTCAATGGCATCGACCCTCCGGGAACGGGTAACGCGGCAAAGGGAATCGTTTGCAGAATGCCGTCACCAACAATCAGAAGGCGCTGTCCAGAGAGTTGTTCGGCGACGGGTTCGAGGAGAATTTGGCTTAAGGGAATGCCAGCATCGGGATTGCTTCCTGTTGGGGATTTGAGGTATTCGAGGAAGGGTTGGGCTGCGGCTTCAATTTCAGCGCGGGAAGGGAGTTCGTAGCTGGTAATCCCAGTTTTGCTCACTGCCCAGAGATAGCTAACATTTTCCCCGAGGGAATATTGCAGCAGTAGGGTGTCGTCGTCGAGAATTTGCTGTTGAATTTCGGTCAGAGTGAGGGGTTCGGGATATTGAAGTTCGGCGTAGCGGGGACTGGTGGCGCGAATTTGTCCTTCGAGAGTTTGCAGTTGGTTGAGGAGGCTATCGATTTCTTGTTTGACGGCATCGAGTTCGGTTTGAGTATATTGACCTTTAAGCAGTTGAGTGCGGCGAGTGTCGGCCGCGTTGAGTTGTTGTTGCAGGGTGCGTTCTCGTTCGAGGAGTTCCGGGTTAACCCCTTGGCGGATATCGGCGTTGGCTTCGGTGAGCAGTTCGAGTAAACCTCTGGCGCGGGCGCGTTCGCTGATGTGGAGGGCTTGGCTGTCGTAGCCACCGTCGGGGTTTTGGCGGTGGAGTTGCATGAGTAGGCGGATGTAGAACTCGTAGTAGCCTTGGTTCTGGGCGAAGTAGCTAGCGCGCAGTTCTTGGCTACCAATATTGGTGCGGAGGTCTTCGATAATGTCAATGGCGGCTTGAATGCGAGTAAGGGCGGTTTGGAGGTTGCCTAAGTCGCGTTCGGCAACCGCGATGTTGCTGAGGGTGGCTGCTTCTCCTGCCCGATCTCCTATAGTTTGAGAGAGGGGTAAAGCTTGCTCGTAATACTCTAATGCTTTCTGAGATTCTCCTAAAGCGGAGTAAACTGTACCGATATTGTTGAGGGTAGTGGCTTCTCCAGCCCGATCGCCTACCGCACGACGGAGGGGTAAAGATTGCTCCAAGTAGTCTAATGCTTCGTGCTGTTCTCCTAAAGCGGAGTAGACCATGCCGATATTGCTAAAGGTGGCTGCTTCTCCGGCGCGATTTCCTACAGCTTGAGAAAGGGGCAAAGCTTGCTCGTAATACTCTAATGCTTTCTGAGATTCTCCTAAAGCGGAGTAAACTGTACCGATATTGTTGAGGGTAGTGGCTTCTCCAGCCCGATCGCCTACCGCACGACGGAGGGGTAAAGATTGCTCCAAGTAGTCTAATGCTTCGTGCTGTTCTCCTAAAGCGGAGTAGACCATGCCGATATTGCTAAAGGTGGCTGCTTCTCCGGCGCGATTTCCTACAGCTTGAGAAAGGGGCAAAGCTTGCTCGTAATACTCTAATGCTTTCTGAGATTCTCCTAAAGCGGAGTAAACTGCACCGATGTTGCTAAGGGCGGCTGCTTCTCCGGTGCGATTTCCTACGGCTTTAAAAAGGGGCAAAGATTTCTCGAAGTACTCTAATGCTTCGTGCTGTTCTCCTAAAGCGGAGTAGACCATGCCGATGTTGCTAAGGGTGGCTGCTTCTTGTGCCCGATCTCCAACGGCTTGAGAGATGAGTAAAGATTGCTCGTAAGATTCCAATGCCTTCTGAGACTCCCCTAAAGCTGAGTAAACCCGACCAATGTTGTTGAGGGTGGCTGCTTCTCCGGCGCGATCGCCCACCGCTTGAGAAAGGGGCAAAGCTTGCTCGTAGTATTCCAAAGCTTTCTGTTTTTCTCCCAAAGCGGAGTAAACCGCGCCGATATTGTTAAGTGTGGCTGCTTCTCCGGCGCGATCGTCCAATTCTCGATCTAAGAACAAAGATTGCTGATAGTACTCTAATGCCTTCTGAGATTCTCCTAATTCCAAGTAGACTGTGCCGATGTTGTTGAGTATGGCTGCTTCTCCGGTTCGATGGTCCACCGCTTGAGAAAGAGGCAAAGCTTGCTCGTAGTAGTCCAAAGCTTTCTGTTTTTCTCCTAAAGCTGAGTAGACCCGACCAATGTTATATAGGGTTCTCGCTTCTTGTGCCCGATCGCCCAATTCCTGCCAAAGCGGCAGGGCTACTTCCCATTTCTCAATGGCTTGTCGCAAAGATTCTGCCGTCCCTTGCCGATACAGTTCCATCCCCTCATCAAAAGCCCGTTCTGCTGCCGCGCGCGTCTCATCCGCTGACGCAGTTTCCTCCTGCTGCACCAGAATCGTCGGTTCGGGCATCGCCACCGCCGCCTCCGACAGCAGCAACACCAACCCCAGTCCCCACGCACAACCCCACAATTTGCCCATTCTCTCTCTCCGGCTTGCATCATTTATAAGATACATACTTCTCGGGGCGGGGGAGTTATGCAGGTTTCAATGTATCGTATCCGACTGAAAAAAGCCTAGATTTCTAGTTCCCTGAGAATTGTCCGAACGGGCAAAAATAGAGAACGCTTCGTTTTTGGAGAAAGGGACAAAACCTTGGCGCAACCAAAAAGCCTTTGCGCCTTCATTTCTCGTATCAACCCGAATCGCCTGAAATCCAATGACCTCTTGCTGAAAAAGCAAGCAAATTCTGCGATAGGCATCTCCCAATAGTTTGCGGCTGATTCCTTGCCCTTGCCAATCTTTATCGATCGCAAATTGTCCGATGAGTATTGCTGGAATGGGAAAAGGAATGGCTTGTCTGTACTCTTCGGGTAATTCTTTTACGGGAATTATCGACGCACTGAGCGTATAAAATCCAAAAACCTTGGCTTCGCCGATTTCCGGAATCATCAAGAAAGTTCGAGAAAAGCCAGCTTCATCGGCTGTCTCCACTAAATCTTGCAAATAACGATTAATTTCGTCATCGCCGCAGTCAAATTCATCTCTTCGGAGATTTGGGACAGCTTTTAAGCTACAAAATCTCCATCCCACGGCTCGCTCCTATTATACTCACTTTTAAATTCAGCGATCGTTAATTTCATTTCTTCTGTTACTGGCGGCGGATCGTCCCACAAGTTTTTTGTGCTGAGACTCTCTTTTGCCACTTTTTCTTTTGAAAACTTAATGTTTCGCTCCCTAACTACACCCTCGGGAGCAAGTTGGCTTGAGCGCTGTAAAACTATAAATATTAGTATAAGTTGTAAAATAATGACGATCGCTAATAGTAAAGTTTCCATCTTCGATCCTAGGGATTATAGCAGTGGAATTTTTCTAACTTCCTAATAAGAATTTCTATTTTAGCGTATCCAGGTGAAGCTTTGCCTCGGGCGATATCTTCTCGGGAGAACCGTTCGTCCAAATAAAAACATGAGTATCCAGTAAAATATTCAAGATTCTCCCAACCAAAATTCATCGGGTAAAGGGTCGTTAAAATCCTCACTCATCCAAATGCGTCCGCGATATTGACCGAATACGCGCGGCTTGGAAGTTTCCGATCCAACTGTAGCTAATATCGGTTGCTCGATCGAGTTCTCCTGTTGAAAAAGTAAAAACTCAACGAAAGTCAATACTTGTCGTTGTTGTTCGGGAAGAAGCTTTTGTAACTTTTCTAATAAATTTTCTACCATTACCTTATGACACCTCAGATTTAGTTTTCCAGTTCTCCGGTTAAGGCATAGTCTAGATCGAAAGATGGCTCTGTGGGGAAAGTAGAAGACGGCAGGTTTGTTTCGGCGATCGCCAACAGACGACCTTTGCGATACCCCGCCGTAAACGCTTTTTCTAGGAACGATTTCAAGCTGGGGTTGTCTTCGAGCAAATCTTGAATATCATCACGCCCAGTGGCAATTGTGGCTTCCCAGGACGATCCGCGACGTTCGGGTCGATCTTGCCATTTCAATAAATGCCCTAGCAATATCCGCAACCGATTAATCAATTCGCGCCGTTCCTGCCTTCCCATACTTTCGATTTCTTCAGCTAAATTATCCCAGTCGAGTTCCTTCGGTTGGCGCGATCGTAGCAATGCACCTTGTTCCTGAGTCCATGCATAGAAATCTGTATCGTAATCGCTCATGAAAACACCTCCAATCGTTACCACCTATTTAATCGTTACCACCCATTTAGATGAAGCTTTCCCAATTGGATTATAAGAAAGCATCTCCTTGCATGGGAACGGACAGAATGCCGAGAATATGTTGAATATCGTTAATAAAGTATTCCGTGCTATCAATTTCCATAAGGTCATTTTGTAGCCGCAAAAATCGCCAGTTTGTCCCGTTGGTAACAGCGCCATAAATAATCTCGATCGCTCGTTCTTCTTGCCGATTGAAAATTTGGGCGGCCACCATTTCGGCAATACACTGTCCGTAAGCATTCAGGTCTCGACAACAAACGAAAACGATGTAAGGGCGGGTTTAGCAATATCTTGGAAAACTTGCCTAAAATTAAAAGTCAAAACCCGCCCCTACAGATTGTTAACCTAGCTGTATCTAAAATCCCACCTGAATCCTTACGCTTAACTCGTATTGACATTTTACTTCGATCGTATAGCACGGTTATCGATCGTTCGTCATTTTGGGAACTAGATTTTTAATTCCTCCACTCGTGATGACGTATGGTTGAATTAGGGTTCAAGCTATTCGAGCCAGTCAACTTGACACCCAAAAAACTACTGAACTTGTCACCCACGATCGAGCGCCCCGAATCGAGTGACTTCAGTGGCATAATTCTAGAAGAGCTAATCTCCACAAGTATTGTGTCAAAACCTTGACTCGGTTAGCCCGATCGGCAAGCTTAACTCGAAACATCTGCATCGGTAGGTGTCCGAGCTGCAACTTCGACCTAAACTTTGACCTATTCCTGGAGAAAAGCCTCCGATTCTGAGATTCTCCCGGTTCGATCGCCCACTGACGAACGACGACAGATAGAAGATGAATATCGGTCAGTATCTAGAGCAATATACGATCGCCCGTCCCCAAGAAGTACTGCTGGTGACGGCGAAAATTGATGGCGAAACCGATTGCATTGCCATTTTTAAGGGCTTTTCGAGTTCGTTGATGCGATCGACGGCGTTCGACCCGGAAATTCCCATGCTGCCGGATGGGGCCGAAATTCTGGCGATCGATCGAGCTGTTAGTCCTTACAATCCCGATAATCCCCAGTACATCGAACGGGGACTGACCTGGGAAACGATGCAACCGCTGCTCGCACGGGCGGGAATTCGCGTTTAGGATCGGGATGCTTCTAAAATGCGATGGCGATCGCACTAAGTATTACAACATGTATATACGTGTTTGACATCTTTCGATTCCCCGTTCCCCGTTCCCTATTCCCCGTTCCCTATCGGTCGATTCTTTGTCTTAACCCAAAAATGTAGTGCCATAATATTTCATCAGCACGGCTTCGGCTTCAGCTAAATCCGCTCCAAAAGCGATCGCCCCATCTTCGTGGCCGGCCATCACCAACATTTTCACATTTCCCAAATCTTCCTCCTCGAACAGGCGCAACATTTCCCGCGCCATCTCTGGCGTTCCGTAGGGAACCTCTCGCCGCGTCGTGGGAACTCGATCTAACAGTTGCTGCCACAGGGGTGGGTTGTGAACGTGAATAATTCCGGTCACTCCAGGCTGATGGGTATAAATCGCAGCGTGGGTGAGGGATTCGGAGGAGGCTTTCACCGGGCCGCAGCAGGTGAGTTGATTTTGCTCTAAACTAAAGTCCGTCACTACCGTATAACTCTCGGGTTCGAGGTGGGGTAAGTGTCCGGTTTGAGTGCCAGAAACGATAAACTGACGCGAGTCTCCCAGACGAATGCTGATATTGCCAAACCCGATACCGCCTTCGTAAACCCCAATCAGACCTAGATCGTAGAGGCGATCGCGAGTTTGCATCAAATCGTCGAGGCGATCGCGCGGTGGCGGTTCTCCCGGAATCCAGTGGCAGCGATATTTAATCGTTCCTTCATCAATGGTCATCCGTTGCAACTCCGATTGACAATCTAATATTGTTCCCATACTCTACACCTCAAAAATCGCGATAGTATCGAAACAAGATTGTCTGAGTGCTTTGCGTCATTCGACCTGACGAACTTCAATGTCCTACTTGCTCCCTCCCATTCGCGATCGCCAACTCCTCGAGCGCGCCCTCACCCATCGATCGTACGTCAACGAGCATCCCACCGCGACGGATAACGAACGGATGGAGTTTCTTGGCGATGCCATCTTGGGTTTTCTGGTGGGAGAACTGCTCTACCAGCGCTACGAGCAAATGAGCGAAGCACAACTGACGCGAATGCGATCGGCCCTGGTGGATGAAAAACAATTGGGTCAATTGGGACGGGAGATGGGAATCGGTGCGATCGTTCGTTTGGGTCGAGGGGCTGACCGGGATGGCGGACGGGACAATCCGGCAATTCTCAGCGATACTTTCGAGGCACTGATTGCGGCCTATTTTTTGGAAGTGGGAATCGAAGCAGTGCGCGATTACGTGGGCGAGGTGTTTACGGCTTTGGCCGAAAGCCGACTTGGAGATCGCTCGTCTGGGTCCCATCAGAGCTTTATCGACTCCAAAAACCAGTTTCAGCAATGGGTGCACGCCTACTTCCAAGAGAGCGACAAACCCAATCCCGAGTATCGGATCGTCAACCAAACCGGTCCCGACCACGCGAAGGAATTTGTGGCGCAAGTGTGGGTGGACGGTCAACTTTACGGTGAAGGTACGGGTCGCCGCAAGCAAGAAGCTCAGAAAAAAGCGGCCGAAAATGCCCTGAAAGCGTTGAAACAGAAAGGATTACTTTAAGCCTCCCCAACTTCCCCAACTTCCCCAGCTTCTGGGGTTTTCGTCCCGCGCGAAATGGTAAGATACGAGGCACGATCGCTGCCGACTCCCAGCGTCAGATTGCCTCCAAAACGATCGGATATGGCGATCGTCGATATGCTGGCGAAGGTTCCTAGAAAAAATCGATCGGCATTTTCGATCGATTGGCTCCCTCTCCTCTCCAAGATGACACGCGCTATAAAATCTATTTAATATCGACCCAATCTCTCAAAAACGATGCTCGAAATATTAGTCTGGAGTCTCTTGGTCGGTAGTCTGGGTATTGAAGGGACGATCGCTGGAGGGTGGCTGTATCGGCAGCAAAAGGCGAAAAAGCAGAGCCACGAAGAGGAGGAAGAATTTTTGACTCACTACAATACGGAAAAAGAGGTCTGGCAAGAGGATTTGCCCCAGTCCAATTTACCCCCCTCGGAAATCGCCGAACCGGACGGTGAGGCTTCATCACCCGCAGATTCCCCGTCCGATCGTCTTGTCGATCCCCGCCTGGTGGGTTGGGAATATAAGATCGTTCGTGCCGCGCGAGATTTGTTTCGCGATCCGGCGGTATTGCAAAAGCTCCGAGACGAGGAAGCCGAAGCGGGTTGGATTTTGCTCGAAAAGCTCGACGATCGCCGCATCCGATTCAAGCGACCGATCGCCATGTCGCAAATCCTGAAATCAAATTATCTCAAAATTGACCCCTACCGTTCTTATTACGGTTCCCATGGCAATCCCTTTAGTTGGTTGGGGGCGATCGCGGCGATTGCGACTCTGGCGCTTCCGGCTTATCTGGGTTATACCTTGGTGGCAACAACTTTGGATCGATCGGGTTCGGAACAAACACCGACTCCGGCCCGGCAATCTCCCGCATCGAGTCCCACCGTTCCCACTTCAAACCCTTAGTCTGGAACGATCGAAGAACGATTCAGTCTAAAAATAGGGAAACTGAGGAATTTGAGAATTATCGGGGAGGTTGAAATCGACTTTCCCCATACTCGAGAACCTCTCAACACTGCCAGTTTCCCGATCGAATGTCGATTGGTTACCGTATTCCACGACCGGAGTCGATCGGCTACAAATAAAAAGTCCCACCAGTTGGTAAGTGGTGGGAGCATGACTCGGTATTGGTTTCAGGGTGTATGTGATTATTTAACCTCGATCGACCCGGTGATGTCATCAGCCAAATGGCCGATCTTTTTCCATATCATATGAATAACGATATGTCACCCGTCAGATCGCGTAGATTTATTAGTCGATCGCCTCGCACCTAATGATTGAATTGAGCTAAAAAATATTGACATGACCCGAAACTCGATCTCGAAACACTCGAATTTGCTCTCGATCGTCTTGAGTATTATTACCCTGCAACTGTGGCTATTCTTTCCCGATCGCGCACTTGCAGATTTTGCGTTGTCGGAATCTACGATCGCTCAGACTCCACCAGAAACCTCGATCCCCTTTTCAACCCTCGATCGCGGCAGTTATGCCGGGATTGACGAACCCTTCGCGCAGACAATCGGCGATGCAGCGAGCTGGGAAATATTCTGGAACCAGTTACAGGGCAATCTCGTACCCATTCCCTCAGTGCCGGACGTTGATTTTACCGAGAAAGAAATTTTAGCAGTGGGAATGGGACAACGCAATAGCGGTGGGTATTACATTGAGGTCGAATCCGTTGCCATCGAAGCGGGAACCGTGGAAGTGTCTTTCCGGGAAACCACAAATTCCTGCGGCATCGCGACGATGGCACTGACTCAACCCTATCATTTGGTTGTTATCGATCGGCTCGATTTTCCCGTTCGGTTTATCCGAGAGACGGAAGAAATCGAATGCTCTCGATAGAGTGAGTTAGCGCACTTGAATTTCCCGTTCGATCGAGAAAACTACCTCGCCATCGCGCTCTAAGACGTACTCGCCGCGCCACGTACCCGGAACGATCGGGCGATCGGGGTTGTTTCGCCTGCCCACAAAACTCATCCAAGTCCGATTCGATGCATCAATGGGCGATTCTTGGTTGAGAAATTCCTCACCCTCGGGATCGACCATGCGGAAGCGCTGTACGTCTCCTTCCAAAACGCCGTAGGAAAACGTCCAAAAAATTAAAGCGGGAATATCGCGATCGAATTCAGTTTCCGAAAAGCGCCCTTCCCAAAGACTGTCAAAATCCGGTTGTTCGGTGGAAAAACCCGCGCGAATTAAACCCGTCGGCGTATAATCCAGGGGTCGATCCCACAAAGGACGGCGATCGAGATTGCAACTAGGTGCGGTGTCTAAACCCACAAACGGATCGATGACTTCCCCTTCGTAGCGAACTGTCATGTGGACGTGAGGAAATTGAGTCTTACCGGAGAGTCCTACCAGACCCAACTCTTCTCCCGACTCGACTTCAGTTCCCGGTTGCACCACAACGCTACCGTTGAGCAGGTGGCAATACTGAGTTTCCCAACCGTTTCCGTGGTCGATGACCATGCCGTTCCCGCATTCGATACCCTGGGCTTCGACTTCCTCGACTTGTTCGTTGGTGGCGCGTCGATCGAGAACGCCATCTCGCACCCGCAAAACCGTCCCGGCGGCGGAAGCGACGACGGGAACCCCTCGTTCCATTGCTTCTTCATCGAGAAGAGAAAAATCCGTGCCTTTGTGACCGTCGTAGGTTTGCCGACCGCAGCCGAAGTCGAGTTCTTCGTTGGGATCGGGATCGCGATCGACGTAGTGCATGATAAAGCAGTCTTCACCAATATTGCACTCGATCGGCGGTACTAATTCGATGGCGTTGGGATCGGGAGTTTGAGCTAAGTCTTGGGTAGATTCTGTGGCGGTGGTCGAACTGTCTTGAAGGCTGCGACAACTACCAAGCAGACCGATCGCGCTACAAATCGAGAGTATTGCCCAGAGGCGTTTTCCAAATAGAGAATTCATAAGCTTAGCGGGTATGGCAACTGGGACGAAAAAATTATATCGAGTTGAATATCGAGTTTGGTTTAATACTTATCGTTCGCCGTGAAGCGAGCTGGGGAGAGAATAAAATATGAAGCGATCGGACCCAATTTTAACGAATTATCCGAACTGAATATAGATCGAGGACGCGAGTACGGAGAACGTGACAGTCTTTTATGGGTCTTTGTAATTACATCTCTTATTTTCAGAGGTGATTACAAGGCAAAACGCATTCGAGCTTAGCGCAGAACCAGGTCGGAATTCAACGTCAAGGTCAAATCGGTCATCGGTTGAATCACAATCACTTCGGTGGTTTCCCCATTATCGAGAATGGCACCGGCGGCTGCCCCAACTCCCGCACCGAGCAGAACTTCGAGGAAATCGATATCGCCGATGACTTCAGAAATCAGCGATCCGGCTACGGCTCCGATTAAGGCACCGCCAACGATACTATCGGTATCGTCTCCTTCGGTGATTTCTTCGGTTTCGGCGATCGCTTTTGAGGTCGCATCGATCTCAAATCTGTCGTCGTTCCGCAAAATCAACTCGTCTGCGACAAACGCAGAACCCGTACCGGTGGGTTCGATTTGCCCGCTGACTTCGCTCCCTGCCGGAATTAAAACCGTGCCGAGGGTCGAGGAAATATCCCGCGTAACCAATAGGGTCACGGGTAAGATTTCGTTGGGGGCAACGACGATTTTATCCGCTTCGGGGTGTTCGACCGGGAGCCGCGTACCTGCCGGAATCACCGCCGCGCGATCGGTCGTCTGACGAGATGGGGATGGTTGGAACTGAGCTTGTGCGGTTGTCGGTACGAGCATCGGAGCAGTTGCCCCAACGGTAAGTCCGAGGGCGATCGTCCAAGCGACTGGACGATAAGGTGTGCTGAAGATTTTCATCAATCTCCCTCCGGAGAAATTCACATCTGCATATTGTATCGATGTAGACGAATTCTTCGGAAATGGTGTTTCCCAACGACGAAATCTACAGCAGCCATTGAGGGGAGGTGGGGGAGGTGAGGGAGGTGAGGGAGGTGAGGGAGGTGAGGGAGGTGAGGGAGGTGAGGGAGGTGAGGGAGATGGGGGAGCTGGGGAAGCTGGGGAGGCTGGGGAAGAATGAATGCAAAATTAAAAATTAAAAATGCAAAATTCTCCCTTGTCTCTCTTCTCTCCGCGTCCCCGCGTCACCGCGTCACCGCGTCCTCTCATCCCCCCTTGTCTCCCATCAGCTTCCCAAGTCCGATCGCAGCTTGGCGACATTTTCTTCCCAGTGGGCACCATCAAACGGAACGATTTCAAATCGAGAACGCACGTCACCATCCAAACAATTGACATTCACATCGTAATCGTTGGGATGGGAGCGGGGACGATAAAACGGGTGCATTCCGCAAGTCGAGCAGAAAGTATGTTTGGCCGTTTTCGTATTAAAGGTATAGGTCGTCAGCGCTTGCTCACCCCGTAACAAGGTAAACCGTTCTGGCGGCACGATGAGGTGCAAAAAACCTTTCTTCGTGCAGATAGAACAGTTGCACTCGACGGCTTCGTATTTATCGATCGAGATCCGAAACCGCACCGCGCCGCAGTGACAGCCTCCTTCCAAAATATGCGATCGCGTCATTTCCTTGACCTCCGGGAGAACTCCAACGCAATACCCGTCGTGAAGAGAGCAAGATCGCGATCGGCTACGCCACAAACATGACAAACCCATGAATTGCAACTCTCTTGTGATTTCAAGCAAGTTCTAACAATTCAACAAGTTCTAACAATTCGACAAACTATCCCGAGCACCGTGCTGAAACGGCGTATTAGGAATTATAAGCCTTCAAAGACTAATCGCTAATTTTATCACTTATGCAGACTAACCAAAAACGCTGGCTCATTTTATTCCTGTCCTCTCTGTTCGTGGGTGGGTCTTTTGCCGCTGGAATTACCCAGCAAACCGTTCGTTCGTCCGTTGAAGTCGGTGGGAACCGACTTGTCGCACAAGATCGAGGCAGGAGCGATTCGACCTGCGTGCCGGGTTCGGGTCGTCGAGGATGTGCTGTTTCTGGAAATGATTCAATGTCTTTAAATGTCTAATGAGATCTAGATCTAGGTTATGCGTGTAGGTTCGGATGTGTTTGACCGTACCGCGTTTCTCTTAGCGCGGTCGGGACAATTGTCGTATAGGATTCGTGAAGCGATCGTGAAGTCTTTGTATTGTTTATCGGTGTGAGGGGTGTAACCCCTCTTTCCAGGATACGATGAATGAATTAGATGCACCCTATTGAGAAAGCGCCATCAGAAAACTGGTGGTGTTTTTTTTGCTCCAGGATGATTTGCGGATGGGGTCAACAGCACAAAGAGAGCTTAAAATTTAATCAGCTCGGGCTTTCGCAAAGATTTTTTTGTCCGACTATTCCATGACAGAGCGTACCACTTCAGATTCGATTTGGCTCGAAAATCCTGCTATTTTAACCGAACGAATCCCAACCCTTCGAGCATTTCTTGACCTTCTTCTGTAAGCAATAAATTCCCGTAAGCTTCTCCAGCCGCTTGCGCCGCTTGCCCGTTTTCTTTGACGATGACTCTCAATCGGCGCGTCAGGGGATATTCACCCGATCGAATTGCCTCGGCATTCACTCGATTCCGGTCTTCGGGACATCGTTCGGGAGGGACGAAGGGTTCTCGGTAGGGAGACACCCACTCGTTCGGTTTATTCCCGATGGGCAACGCCTTCACCGTACATTGCTCGACTAACAGAGAAGCCGACGACCAAAAAAGTCCCCCCGGATTCCGATCGATTTGGTTGAGGGCAAGGGTGGTGGTTGCCACCTCTTGGGTGAAGCGTCGGTCGATCGATTGACAAAATGAGTTTTGTTGATTCGGCTTGAGATAGGGTTGAATGTCGAGATTCGGGCCGCCGACTTGACTCCAATTGGTAATTTGACCTGCGTAGATGTCGCAAAATTGAGCAACGGTCAAACCGGGAACGTTCAAACTCGGATTGACGACAACCGCAACGCCATCAACGGCAACGGGGATTTCGCGAAGTTTGAATCCCCGTTGTTTGGCCCGCTCGTGTTCCTCATCTTTTATCTGTCGAGAAGACTGTGCGATATCGAGTCGATCGTCAATTAACATGGCAATGCCTTGACCCGAACTCGGCGCAATGCCGCTCGCGGGTGGGAGGTAGCGTTGCTCGAATCCCGGCTGTGCTTTTTGAATGACCGGATCGATGCGATCGCGAATTCTGGCCCAAATCGTACTGCCTCCATAGAAAAACGTACCCTGCGGAACCTCTGAGATTTGGGAAAACGTCGATCGATAACACGCCAATCCCGCCTCGGCTGCACTCTCAAATTCGATCGGGACGAAGGCAAACCCAAAGGGCTGATTGGCACAGGGCAACACTCGCACCAATTCAATCTGGGTAGAGGTTTCGAGGCGATCGCCCTCTCGATCGAACTGAATGGTTCCCGTCGTCCCGGTGACTGCAAAATTGGGATCGGCCAAGGTTTCCTGAAGGCGAACCCGGCGATATCTAGGGTCGAGAGCAGCCCGGAGCACTTCGAGCGGATTCAGGTTTGCTTGCGCCTCGATCGCCTCAGCCAACACCAGCGTGGCATCGTAAGCCGTCGCCGTTCGCCAACTGACGGCGGCACTGACGGTTTCGCCCCACAGTTCTCGTGCCGTCTCGATAAATTGGGAGTCCGTGCTGTTGGACGAATGCCAGGGAACCGACACCACCAGCTTTTGCGCCCGCTCTCCTCTCTTGAGGATATCCGTCGAGTACAACCCCGTTCCCCCAGCGACCCAATCCCGATTTCGATTGGCTTCGAGCAGGTTCAACGCATTGTCGTAGGCATGTTCGTCTACCCGAGCATCCGGAAAGAGCAGCAGCGCTTCGGCTCTCGCCTCCCGAACGCTGTTGAGGTTTGCCTGCGCGTCGAAATTCGCGCCCGACAGCTCGATCTCGATCGCGGCTTCTCCCCCCTTCTCAGTAAAGGACTTCGAGAAGCTATCGTGCAGCGAGGCACTTGCCGGTCGATCGTTGGCAAAGATGGCGACCTTCTTGGCTATTGGGAAGAGATACTCTGTCAACGCCTTTGCGTGTTCCTCATCTCCAGGGACGGTGCGAAAGAAATAAGGATTTTCCGAGCGCATCAGTTGTTCTGAGGTGCTCGTGGCTGAGATTAAGACTTGCTGTTGTTGTTGGTATGTCGGTAACGCCGCCTGGGTGGTGGCGCTGGTGGAATGTCCGACAACGGCGAGAACGTCCGATCGCCGCCCCAACTGTTTGGCCATCTCGACGGCTCGATTCGGACGATTGTTATCGTTGGCGACGAGTACTCGCAACTTCAGGTCGAGGTCATCTCGCTGATTAATCGCGTCTTGAGCTTGAGCCACGCCGCGCAACACTTCCAGACCGGGATTTTTCCAGTCGTCTTCTTCTTCGAGAGGGACAACCACGGCAATGGTATGGATGCGATCGCCTCTCTCTAACTGGGTCTCTAATCGGGCATTATTTTCGTAAATGAGACTTTCGGGATTATCTTCGCTCGAAATGCCCGCCACTAGAAATTCTTCGCCACAGCTAAGATTGTCGCCTTCAATTTTCGAGCAGGTGGGTAGCGCTCCGAGTCGCAACCGAGCAACAGCCATCGTCCCACCGCCGACAACGAGGGTCAATCCGATCGCAATTCCCACACCCATGACCAGCCGCATGCCGATGTCGCACCACCAGGGTTTTTCCAACTTCCGCACCGCTTCTAAGGCTTCCGTTGCCGATGGGTAGCGATCGTTGAAGTGATAGCGCACCATTCGCTCTAAAATCTCGATCGACTTCAAGGAAATAGGCAGGTCGGACAAGATGAAATTCCCGTCCCCATCTCGCTGGAATTGAGATTGAAACTGGCTCGGGTACAATCCCGTTAACGCTTGCACGCCAATGCATCCAACGGCATAAATATCGCTGCTGGGTTGGGTGATTCCTCGGGCTTGTTCGGGGGGCATGTAACCCGGCGTACCGATGGCGTGAGTCGTTATTTCCTGGGACTCGGTGCGTTCGAGAGTGCCGATTTCTTTGACTGCCCCAAAGTCGATGAGAACGATTTTGCCGTCTGTCGCTCGTCGAATCAAATTGCTGGGGTGAATATCGCGGTGAACGCTCCCGGCTTGGTGGACGCACTCTAGCACCTCTAAGATATCTTCCAACAAGGCGAGGGTTTCGGCTTCGCTCCAGGGTCGATCGGGAATAAATTCGTTTTTCAGGGGATGTCCTTCGATATATTCCTGAATTAAGTAAAAATGACCCCGCTCTTCACAAGAATCGAAACCAGAATCGAAAAGCTCGGGAATCTGGGGATGCCGTCCGAGTTTTTGCAAGGCTTCGACTTCTCGATCGAACATCACTCTCCCTCGTTCGAGGACGATCGGATCGTCGGATTGCTGGGGAATTACCTTGACCACCACTGGGCGATCGCCAAATTGGCCTCGCGCCAAATACGTCACCCCAAAGCCACCTCGCCCTAATTCCCGTTCGATGAGGTAGCGATCGCACAAGATATCTCCCGGATTCAGACACATAGGGGTTTCAATGGAGGTTTCAACATCCTTGTCTCGAATACAGTTGCTAGTACAGTAGCTAGTGTCGATCTTGCCACAGAACTTGCAAAGAGCGAATTCTCGATTGTAGAGGTCTGGCCATTGGTGGAGATCGAGACCATTTTTAAAGTCACCCAGAAATGTCATATTGGTTCTGTCAGTATTAAGCAATTCATTTCAAAATCTCCTTCTGTCCTCTTGCACTAGAGGAAAACACTGACGAACTGACACATCCACATCACATATCTATAATCTACGTGAAAAGATTGATTTTTTGTGACAGTCTGATTGCTTCTTCGACTGTGGAATGGGGCTGGGAATCGATCGAATCCGCACCAAAACCGCGTCGATTTATCAATTATCAAAGCGTAAGTTAATTAAAATTCAGCTAAATTAATTATTTTTCAACAACAATTCTCATCTTTTTTTTAGTTGTCAAAGACATGGCAATATTTTTCTCCCAATAAGCACTTTCATTAATAAAAACAGGATAAACTGGACTTCGACCTTGGTAGAGAATTTCTGTACCATCGAATTTTACAAACATCGGCTCTCCTTTTTTTAAGGAATGATAATCACGATGGTGAAGGTGAGGATGAATCATCGCGATAATTTCTCCTCGATCGTTTCTCGGATAGTTAATCGTCTGCCAGTGGGAATAAATTTCGATTTCTTCGGGTCGATCGATTTCTTCTCCTTGATTATATTTTTCTAAATAATCTAAAATATCGAAAACTAAATTCTCGGTTTGATGAAAAAGAGTGGCATCTAAAATTCCTTGAGCAACCGCACCAACTTCGAGAGTTAAACCTAAATCGCAAATATTCCGCAAGCGATTTTTTTCGCGACTGGATTCACTTTGTAAAACTTTTACCTGGGGATTTCGAGAGATGAGGTAAGCTGCCAGACCTAAATTGAAAGGAGAGTCTCGATCGAGCAGCAGCGTCAACCCCATGTTTGCCGTCGTTGTATGAAGATCGAGCAAAAAATTAATGCGATCGGTTGACATTAATCTCAAAGATTGATTATCAACTTAGGCTGCATACTTTCTAAAAAATAAAGGTTAGGGATATCAGTTTTATTCACCGACAACCCTATACTACAATAGAGTTAAGGACTCGATTAAATGTTATCAACTCTTGCTCGTTCGAGCGGTTTAGTTCTATGTTTATCCCGTTAGGTTTTCAAAAACAATCGATTGCGACTTCTGTTGGCAGAATTGCTTACTATACGCCTCTTGAAGCATTCTGGAAAAGCAAGACGGAAAATCCGAAAAATTTAGTTTTCATTCACGGTTTTGGGGGTGGTTCTTCCGCTTACGAATGGTCGAAGGTGTATCCAGCTTTTGCTGTAAATTATCGAGTTTTTGCTCCAGATTTACTTGGCTGGGGGCGATCGGAACATCCCGAACGCGAGTATACAATCGACGATTATCTGACCAATATTACCGAGTTTATCGAGAAAACCTGCACCGTCCCCGTGACGGTCGTTGCCTCTTCCCTAACGGCCGCTTTAGTCGTTCGCGCGGCGATCGCCCGTCCGGAATTATTCGAGTCTCTCATCCTCACCAATCCTAGCGGACTTTCCGATTTTGGCGACGATTACAGCCAAAACTTCTTCGCCCAAATTATTCGCACCCCCATTCTCGATCGCGTTGTTTACAGTACGGCGATCGCCACCACTCAAGGAATTTCCAGCTTTCTCGAACAGCGGCAGTTCGCCCAACCCAATCGAATTTACCCCGAAATTATCGAAGCCTACCTCGCCTCGGCCACCCAAACCAACGCCGAATATGCTGCCCTCTCCTTCGTCCGGGGAGATTTATGTTTCGATCTATCCTTATATATCCCCCAACTCACCACGCCAACGGCCATTTTGTGGGGGGAGAAAACCCAGTTTACCAGCCCCGCCACCGGAAAACGCCTCGCCGACCTCAATCCCACCGCAGTGCGATCGTTTCAAATTCTCGAAGATGTCGGACTTACCCCCCAACTCGAACTCCCGGCTGTTACCATTGGCATCATCGAGCAGTGTATTCAATCCCTGTCGTCATAGCATGGTAAAGTCTAGTTCGCGGTTTCGCCTCCCCACCAGTGCCGAACTGCCCTGTTCGGACGAAACCCCCGTGGATAACGAAGACCAAAATTTTATCCCCAATTTCCTCCTCTTTTTGCTGGAGTTTATCTGGGCATCCCGAAACGATTGGTTTTTCGGGGTAGATATGGGCGTGTACCATACCACGGGGGCGAACCATCTGATTCCGGTGGTTCCCGACGGCTTTTTGAGTTTGGGAGTCGAACGTCGTAAAGGTGGGGGGTCTCGCAGCAGCTACGTGATGTGGGAAGAAGAGGAAGTCGCCCCGATTCTTGCTTTAGAAGTCGTTTCCCAAACCCCCGGCGGAGAATACGACAAAAAAGAGGAAATTTACGCCCGGTTGGGGGTTTTGTACTACGTTATCTACAATCCCCATTACTCCCAGCGCGATCGGCATCAACCCCTCGAAATCTACCGCTTGGTCAACGGAACCTATCGGTTGCAAATTGGCGAACCGTTTTGGATGCCCGAAATTGGGCTGGGGATCGGTCGGGGAATCCGCGATTTTGCCGGAGTCCGGCGCGAAGTCTTATATTGGTGGGACGATCGCGATCGACGGTATCTGGCATCGGAAGAAGCCGAACAACAAGCCCGGCAGGAGTTAGAAACCGCACGGCAACAACTCGACGCGATGCGGGAAGAACTCGATTCCACCCGACAACAACTCGAAACCGAACGCCAAGAACGAGAACAGATGCAGCGAGAGTTGGAACGCTACCGCCAACAATTTGGGGATTTTACCCCAGAGGAGTAAGGTTGCCGAATTCCCCCAAACCCATCGGAACGCTGTACGGTATCGGAGTTGGCCCCGGCGATCCGGAGTTGATTACCGTTAAAGGCGCGCGCATTCTCGAACGGGTTCCCATCGTCGCGTTTCCGGCTGGAATTAAGGGCAAACCAGGGGTCGCCGAGAACATTATCAAACCTTGGTTGCAGCCAGACCAAATTCGCCTCCCCCTCGAATTTCCCTACGTCCGCGATGAAGCCACTTTGCAGCAAGCGTGGCAAAAAGCGGCTGCCCGAACCTGGAAGTATCTCGAAAGCGGCGAGGATGTGGCGTTTGTCAGTGAAGGGGATGTGAGTTTTTACAGTACCTTCACCTATCTCGCCCAAACCCTCCAAACCCAGCATCCCGATGCTGTAGTCGAAACCATACCGGGGGTGTGTTCTCCGATGGCGGCCGCCGCCGAGTTGGGATTGCCCCTGACGGTAACATCCCAGCGATTGGTGGTCTTACCCGCCCTTTATAACGTTGCCGAACTCGAGAGGGTTTTAGACTGGGCAGATGTGGTGGTATTGATGAAAGTCAGTTCGGTGTACGAGGCGGTGTGGCAGCAGTTGCAACAGCGAGAATTGCTCGATCGCAGCTACGTCATCGAACGGGCCACCCACCCCGAACAGGTGGTTTATCGAGGGTTGCGCGATCGCCCCCACCTCAAACTACCCTACTTTTCCCTACTGGTAGTTCGCGTCGCGCCTGACTCGATGAGTGGAGAGTCTAGCAACCGCTAACCTTCACGCTAACCTTCGTACCTGGCTTTCACGTCGGCGGCAAAGTCCTCGTACCGTCTCAGGGAAGTTACCTCCACCCGCACGTGCTGTCCGTGGAGTTTCATAATCGGTAAATCGAACAAAATGCGATCGAGGGTATCGGGGGACGAAACATCAACGATGACAATCACCCGTCGCATCCCCACGCATTTCCACAAATCCACCACCGTTCCCGCTTCTTTCGCCCCCAGCGCCACTTCCGCCTCTTGAGTCCAGATGGCGAAGAGTTCCGCTTGAGACATTTGAGTTGGGTACTCGATATGAAAATCTAGGTGATAAAGCATAATTTGTGATGTTTTCTACAAATGGATAGTGGGTAATGGGGAACGGAGGGCTGGGGGAGATGGGGAAGGTGAGGAAGATGGGAGAGAAAAATGCAAGATACGCGCATTCTTCCTTGTCTCCCCCTCTCCGCGTCCCCGCGTCCCCGCGTCTCCGCGTCTCCCCATCACTCCCCCTCGCCAGCGTGATAGGAACTGCGAACCAGAGGTCCCGATCGCACGTGGGAAAATCCCATGCTGCGGGCTATCTCTCCCAGGCGATCGAACTCTTCGGGAGTCCAGTATTTCTGTACGGGGAGATGGGCAAGGGAGGGACGCATGTATTGACCGAGGGTCAGGCGATCGCAGCCGATATCGCGCAAGTCGGTCATCGCTTCGAGAATTTCGGCTTCGGTTTCTCCATGTCCTAACATCAAACCGGATTTGGTAGGAATTTGGCGATCGAGTTCTTTAACTACCCGCAGCACATCCAAAGAGCGATCGTACTTCGCCCCTCGGCGCACGGGTCCTTGCAGCCGCCGCACCGTCTCTATATTGTGGTTATAGCACGCGGGTTTAGCTCGGACGACGGTTTCGATGCGCTGCCGTTGCTGCTGTTTTTGCTGTTGCCGTTGTGGTTGCTCGCCAGAGGCCGACTCGTCAGAGAAATCGTTCTCCCCATCTCCCCCTCTCCCCATCTCCCCATCTTCCAACCGTCCGCCCCAAAAATCTGCCGTCAGCACTTCGATTTGGGTTTGGGGACTGCGCTGCCGAATCGCCGCCATCGTCGTCGCAAACCAGCTTGCCCCACCATCGGGCAAGTCGTCTCGGGCAACGGAGGTCAGCACGACGTAGCGCAATCCCAACTGCTGCACTGCATCGGCGACTTTTTGCGGTTCCTCGAGGTCGAGGGGCATGGGAGAATGACCTTTATCGACTTGACAAAAAGCGCACGATCGGGTGCAAGTCGGACCCATCAGTAGAAAGGTTGCCGTTTTCTGGGCGTAGCATTCCCCCCGATTCGGGCAGCGTCCTTCCTCGCAAATGGTGTGGATTTGGCGTTGCTTGATAATCCGCTGGACGGTGGAGAGTTCGCTGGCTTTGGCGATCGGGCGGCGCAACCACGGGGGCATTGCTTGAATGTCCGATCGAATTTGGGAGGGTCTCGAAGACGGGGAAGATGGGGAAGGAGAGGGAGACTGGGCGACCATAGAATTTGTCTGTTTATCTGCGGAATCTGTTGATTTACGGGGGATTTGTGGGTTATCGGAGGCGATCGCGCCGGATGGGTGCGAGGGAGGTTGCTCCTAGAGTAGCGCAATCCGATCGCCCGATCGAGCGATCGCCCCTTGGAGCCAACCCGATCGAGTGTAGAATAGATTTCTAGGTTCAAAGGGCGAGTCTGTTGCAAACCAACAGCAGCCAAACCTTTAACCCTTTGAGGAGGCTCGATCGGCATCAGCAGCGCGATCGACTGTCTGCATCAACTCGGTTGGGTCGTTTGGGTCGTTTTAGATTGTCGCCTATGGGTTCAACGCATGAAAATCGGGGTCGCATCGCCAAGACGATGCCCGCGCTACACGATCGCATCCGCCTTATCGAGTTTCGGTATTATTAATCCGATCGATCCAGTCTCTTACTCACCACTAGAGGAGTCCAGTCGTGGCAAGTCATAAAATCCTGGTTATTGATGATAGTCGAGTCATTCAGAAAACGGTTAAAGGGATGTTACCTCCCGGTAATTTTGAAGTCCTAGAAGCCAAAGATGGCGAAGAGGGTTTGAGAAAAATCCACCAGGATAATCCAAGTTTGATTATGCTCGATTTCTTGCTGCCGAAAAAGAGCGGCTGGGAAGTGTTCCAAGAAATTCAAGCGAGCGACAAACTTAGAGCGATTCCTTTAGTATTAATGTCCGGTCGCAAAGAAGAAGTGACCGAAAAAATTGCCGAACCTTTTGAGTATTTTGAGTTTATCGAAAAGCCCTTCGAGAAAAAGCAACTGATCGGCGCGATTAAGTTGGCGATGTCGAAGTCGAAGAAATCCAAAGGTAGAGGTGTGGCAGCCGCCCCGGCGAAAGCCGCAGCGGCATCGGCTGCGGCGGGTGGAGATGATGTCGCCGCCCTCAAGGCACAAATTGCGAAAATGCAAAGTGAAATTAATGGTTTGAAGAAGCAAGTCAGTCAAATTCTGGCGTTTATCAAACAGAAA
>JAXHUC010000049.1:0-40849 GCA_034189805.1 Cyanobacteriota bacterium | reverse complement strand
CGGGGATTTTTAGTGCTTTTGGCTACTGCGATACAAGGAGTTTCATTACCCCTGGGTTCCTTGACTCCTGAGTGGATTCCGGTGCCAGATGGCTCAATCTAAAAAACATTCCCTTGTAAGCCCCAGCCTCCCCCGAACCCCCCGCGCACAAGAGTGACATCGTGGAAGATTGTAGTTTGAAAGGGGTGGAGGGAAATGGAGAATGGTATGGTATGACGTTGTTGGAACGCTCTAAGCTGGCGGCTGAGTGCTTATTAATCAAAACTAGCGATCGGAGGCTTCTCCTCGGCGATTCTGAAATCGTTTGTAACCGTAAAGTCCAACAGCAAGCAAGACAAAGTAAGGACTAAAACTCAACAGCCAAATGCCCAGTTTTAACAAGCCAAAGGTTAAATTGACCGCCGCGCGACTGGAACTTTCCCAGGTTTCTCGAACTTGCAAGCCGAGGGGGCGATCGAGTTCGGGTGCTGAGGCGATCGGGGCTTCTAATTTTAAGTAGATGGTGGAATAGTTTATCTGGGTTTGTAAGTTTTTGAACTGAGCATCGATGCGTTCGATCGACTCGCGAATATTGCTCAATTCTTGGGCGACTTGGAGAACTTCGCCGACAGAACCCGATCGCTCCATAATTTGAGTGATGAGTTCTTCTTGTTTGCGCAAATTCCGCAGTCGCGCTTGCACGTCTACGAGTTGTTCGGATACGTCTTCGGCGGTTAAAGATTGGCTTTTCACCGTACCAAATGTCGTCAGCCGCTCGAGGGTTTCATCTAACTTGTTTTGGGGGACGCGAATTTGCATCGACACGATCTGGCGACCCCGCGAAGATTGGGATTTATCGTCTTGGAAATCGATGACGTATCCCTGTTGTGTCTCGATTAATTCCGAGACGACATCGATACTGTCTTCGCTCGATTCCACGACGAGGGTAATGGCAGCTTTTTTAATCAGCTTGGGAGTCGTTGCTGTCAGTTCGACCGCAGCTGTCGGTGATTCGGGAACTGGTGGGGATTCGGCGACTTGGCTAGCAAGCTCTTGGGACTGCTCGGTGCTAGCTTCTTCTAAATTCGCAAGGTTTTCGCCAGCACAGCTTACCAGGAAAAATGCCCCGAGCAGGCTGAGAAATCCAACACGGGCGATCGAAATACGGGCGGATTTTGTGGGTTGAGTGAGTGGAGTCATCGTTGCCGTTCCAGAAAATGGTAGGTTTTCCACTCCAGTTAAGCCCAAGATTTTGGGATGGCGCGTCTCGATACCAAAATTGAAACAAGACTGCAACGAAACAATTCCTCAAACCGTTCCGAACGGACTCGCGCATCTTAGTTTTCTTGCCAAAGATTCACCATCGGTGGCTGTCCTTGCCAGATGATATTGCGCCGTTCCCGCATGATCGTACCTTCGGCTTCTAGCTGTTTGAGAACGCGAGTGACGGTGACGCGAGAGGTTCCGAGAACTTCAGCGATGCATTGATGGGAGAGGCGAACGGAAATCGCAATGCCATGAGGACTTTGATGACCGAATTTTTCGGCAAGCCATTGGAGAAAATACCGCACGCGACAACGAACGGGTTCGCAGCGAAGAATGGTGGTAAAAACTCCCGTTTGGCGAGCGTGTTCTAAGAAAGAATCGACGAGTAAATACCAGCGATCGCAGGGAATGAGTCTGGCAGAAACAGAGGACAAACACTCGACTTCATAGGGGGTAATTTCGGAGAGAGGTTGACCGATGAGATCGCCTTTTCCCCAAATTCCCAAGGTGATAATTTTGCCCTGTTCGTTCCAGGTTAACGTCCTGACAGCACCTCGGTCGATTTGCCAAATTCCTCTGGGACTCAGAGGCAGGATGTCTCGACGTTTGAAGGACTGCAAAGACAGTTTGTAAAAGTTTGATGGAGGATTCAAAAGTTGCATTGTGATTCGAGGAAACAATTCCGACGTTTGGTGGTTAGCACGCTTTTTAGCGCGATCGATCTCGAATCATCTCTACCCAAATGGAAACATACTCAAAACATCTATTCACCGTTACGCAGCACAAGATGACGCACTGTACTACTGAAGCATTCGGCAACCGGATCGGATGGCAGCAAGTAGACAGTCGTCGGAGTTTGGGCGGAGTTTGGGTTAAATAGATGCTTTAAATAGGATTGAAGTGTCTGGTATACCGTCGTTTCGAGGTATACAGCGAACTGACCTTCTAGTTTGGACCGTACCCCAAATTAAGTATAAGTATTACCCAGTACAATTATTGATGGCCAAATTTAACTGAAGTTTAAGTGTGAGGGCAAATTCTCAATTTTCGTCATGGCTGTCATCGTTACTATTTTTTCGACAGTGTTCGCGCCACAGTCCTGGGGTAAGTTCTCGATCGATTTCATCAAAAATCGGCTCGAATCTTGGTACGGTACGCCGTTGAGCAACCCGAGATAAGGCGCGGGATTTAGAGGAAGATTGATGCATGTGAATCAGTTAATGGACGTGAGTGAAACTCGAAAGATAACCAAAATGAGGAGTTGAATCTCTTATCGGTATCAAAAATAACAAATTGTGTTTTCCCGATCGAATCTTTGGCAATTGCCTCCCTACTTTGAGAATTCGGGATTTTGAGCTTCGAGCGAGTGGGAACGGATGGAGCTTAGCATATTTTTTCGTGATTTTTCGGTTATTTTTAGACAATTTGCGGCTAAAAAACGTAATATCTGCATTTCGCCTTTCTCGGTAACAATAACTACCGTTCGTCATGCCAAAAAGTTCATGCTAAGACTTTGATGTTTGACGAGTTCGGCAAAGATTTCCAAAATTTTAAGATTTGCGCTTTCACTTTTTGCGGGTAGAAGTGGTGAAAGAAATGAGAACCATCGTGACATATCCAGAATCGATCGCCGGGTTTAAAGCACTTTTGCCAACCGTGAATTTGAGTGCGATCGATAACGACATCATTTTGCGCGCCGCACACCAGCACGGGAACGGGTACAATTTGGGGGGCGATCGAAAGTCGTTGATAGAGAGAGTGAGGAGAGGGGGAAAACTCTAAATCTTCTTCGAGGATTTCGACAAACTCTCGAACCTTTTCTCTGGGTTGGTATCCGAATAGGTTATAGACCATCTGCTGGAGAACGATGCGGCGATCGCACGATAGAAGTTGCCGTTGAACGTAGTAATGTGCTTGCCAATCGACTGCCGGATGAGCGCCAACAGATAATAGGGTTAAAGATTTAACTTTTTCGGGATATTTTCGAGCGTATAATAAGCCGACAAGTCCGGCAGTACTATGACCGATTAAATGAATTGGGTAAGGAGAAAGTCGCAGGTAGTGATGTAACAGTCTAACGGCAATATCTAGGGAACATCCTTCATCTTGATTTTGTCGGTATTTCCAAACGCCTAATGAAGTAGAAGAAGATAGTGTCTCGATTAAATTATTCTCAAATTGAGCAAAACTAACGCTCGTATTCAGCCAGAGAACTTTGGGATATCGCTCGACAGGTTGTAAGAAGGTCATGAATTGAAAATCGACACATCGATAGAAAGAAGAGATTGTTTATTATTATAACGATTTTTTTTAGATAAAACAGGATTAAATTATATATTTTGGGGATTTAATATTTCGAGCGATCGGCTAAGTTAGATGGTAATGAGGAAATCGACAAAAAGTTTGAATTTTTTCTAAATATTTTCGTCGATCTCCCCAGCTAAATACATTTATAGAAATGCATTAAACAAGAAAAACTGGATGTGCGTACTTGCAGATAATCTGTAAAGATTCAGGTTCCATTTCAGATTCTGCTGGGGTAATAATGGGTAGGGGCGGGTATGAGATTGAAATTTTGGGCAAGTATCTTAAGATATTCCTAAACCCGCCCTTACATCGTTTTTTCTCGTACGTGACACCTGAATGCTTACGATAATCTCATCCGAGAATGAGAAATCTCGCATATAGATTTGCCAGTTATACGCCAAACTCAGATTTAATTTGAGCGACCCATTTACTGACTCGTTCTTCGGTCAGTTCCGATTGGTTATCTTCATCGATCGCCAAACCGACAAATTTCCCATCTTTCAGCGCTTTCGACTCTTCAAAATCGTAGCCTTCGGCCGGCCACATGCCGATGGTTTTACCGCCTTTTTCAGAAATCTTTTCCTCCAAAATGCCCGCAGCATCCATGAAGTTTTCCGAATAACCCACTTGGTCTCCCGTGCCGAAATAGGCAACAGTTTTACCGCTGAAATCGAGATTATCTAACTCTTCGTAGAGTGCATCCCAATCATCTTGCAGGTCGCCGATATTCCACGTCGGACAACCAACAATCAAGTGTTCGTATGCATCGAGTTCGCTGACATCTTCAACATCTGCCATATTATGCAGCGTGACGACATCTTCACCGAGCATTTCCTGAATCATTTCGGCAATTGCTTCAGTTTTACCCGTCGTACTGCCGAAAAACAAACCGATTTTTGACATGATAATGTCTCCAAATTGAATTTAAGTTAACTAGAGAATTGACCCGATCGATCGCAATATTTAGGAGCGACGTGCGTGAGAATCTCCGACACTCGTTAATACATCAACCGTCAATGCCCGCTGAGATTTTGAGGGAGTATTTTCCCTCGAACTTGCGATCGAATTGCACTTCGAGCAAGCACCGCACGCCGTCTTGGGAACCGGTCGAGGAACGGGTCGAGAAATTGGCTCGAAATCCCGACATTCCAACGCCTCTTCCGTCATCGCTTCGAGAGGGCGAACGGTGCATTTAAGTCGGAAGTCTCCGGTAAAAAACACGCAGCGATCGCAAGGAATACCGTGCAGTCGTTTGAGATGAACCGTTCCCTGGCGAAGAGCTTGCCAAGCACTCCACATGAAGAAACTCAGCAGACTCCAGATTGCCACAAAGCAGATAATGGGCGGTAGCCAAACGAGAAAGCGATCGAAAGACATAATCCAAGAATTGCTCGAAGGCAAAAAGAACATCAAGACAAAAACCAGACACCCGAGGTTTTTCATCTGAAGAAAAAGCTACAAATGTGAAGGATGAAAAACTAGCAGGTTCGATCGATGCCCATAGGTTAGAAGCTCACTAAGAACCCACGGTGTCTGGCGAGAAAACTCAAGGTGATATCGCCACAATGCTTACCCCGATTCCTATCCCAAAAATTGAACGCTTTGACGCAGCACGTCTAAATTGTCCAAAATCAGATAGGCAAAAATCGTGCCGCCAATACCACCAACGCAGAAACTGCCGCTAAACAAACTCCACGCTTCTGCGGTCTGCAAATTTTTTGGCAACTCCCCCACCGGCTTTTTAGAACCGCTAAAGGTCACCGTTCCGTAAGCCGACAGACATAACGAAGCCAGCAAAACTAATGTGGCTGCCGCCAAACATCCCACCAGGTTTGCCATTTCTCCATCTCGCATCGGACCGAGAACCACAAACGGCCCCACTAAGAAGTAGCCGTGGGCCATGCCAATCTCCAATCCTCGGGAGAAAGGAGACAAGCCCTGACGGTAAATCGGCAGATTGCGGACGAAAGTTAGAGTGAAATCGGAGGCACTCACCGGGGTGGAGAGGTTACCGAACTGCGCGTCTCCCAACCAAGGCCGAACGAACTGACCCTCGTTCAGGTCAAATCCCGCCCCGGCCGCGCGCACTCGCAGGGCGTGCCACAGGTGACCGAAGAGTAACAGAGTGGCAAAGGCAATATGGAAAGCCGCCAGCCAAGTGCGAACGCTAATGAATTCCGCCTCAGCCCCAGACCAACCCACGGGTCCGTAGAAGACTTCGGGATACACCAGGGAGTTGGTGGAAACAAACAGCGTCGCCACGAACGCCATGAGCGCTAAAGCCCCCAAACTATAAGAGAGATAGGCTTCTCCCGACCAAACGAAAATGCGTTTTGCCCAGTTGAAGGGTTCGGATTTGATGTGCCACAATCCGCCTCCGATGCAAATCAGTCCGATCCAAATATGACCGCCGACGACATCTTCGAGCGTATCTACGCTTGCCAGCCAGTATTTACCCCCGGCACCGAAGAGGTAGCCGAAGATGATAACGGGGCTGAGGGTGGGACTGGGAACCGCGCGAACGGTTTCGGTCACTGGGTCGTAGAGTCCGCCGAAGAACATGGCTTTGGCGACCAGCAAAAATGCTCCCAATCCCAGCAAAACCAGATGGATGCCGAGGATGCTGGTCATTTTGTTGGCATCTTGCCAGTCGTAGCCGAAAAAGGAGGAAACTCGCTCTAATTTTTCGGGTCCTTTGAAGGTGTGAAAGATACCGCCAAAACCGATAAAGGCAGAACTGATAACGTGCAGCGCGCCGATAACGAAGTAGGGGTAGGTATCGACGACTTGCCCGCCATCTGAAATCCCCCAGCCTAGAGTTGCCAGGTGAGGTAGCAGAATTAGTCCCTGTTCGTACATGGGTTGGGCCGTGTTAAAGTGCGAGACTTCAAATAAAGTCATCGCTCCGGCCCAGAATACAATTAGCCCGCCATGGGCAACGTGGGCCCCGAGCAATCGACCCGAAAGGTTGGTGAGTCGGTAATTCCCCGCCCACCATGGCGCTTGCTGGGGCGGTTCGGTGGTTACGCTTGTCATCGCATACCTCCTGAAACAGTTTTCAAAGTTTTAAGTGTTTTAAGTTCTAAAAGTGCTATTGACATCTCGCAACAGGGAATTTGTGCTGCTGTCGCTCTCAGAAAGTTGGCTCGCCAGACTTAGAGAGTCGTACTGACGAGCCTTATTGCTATCAACACTCAACAACTGGTTGCCCATCGTAGTCTGTTTTGAAAATTACTGCAAGAGATTCTCATTAAATAAGTGTGAAGAAATATAAAAAAATTGGAGAAAAACGAGCGGAAACCCTTTTGGAGAATAGGAAATGGGAAGCTAAAAAACGATCGATAGCAAACGTCAACGACTCCCGATCTCCGGAGCGCCGTATCTCTCCGTCGTTGCGTCTCTACCTCCTGGAGCAAGTCAAGATTTGATGATACTCCTTGTCAATAGTTTTCAATCGATTTCAGACTGACTTGGATTAGATTTTCTTATGGAGAGGGTTACAAGGCTTTAGTACTCCTCGATCGACCGATCGTGTCAGCATTTTATTAAAAACTATTACTAATAAGCTGCTAAAGTGGGGTTCATATCCGAGAATAGTCGGATATTAGCGATCGCTCCCGATTGACTGACCGAACTTCGGGTTGGTAGGTAATTCACATTACCGACAGCCCGAGACCTGTGGGAAAACCGTTCGACAATACTCGCGATCTACTTCCAGCCGACGATGAACCTAAAATGTCCGAACGCAGATCGATCGAGGTAGCGATCGCCTTTTCTTGAGAAGTGTTACTAGTAAAAATAGGAGATTCATGCACGATGCAGAGTTATGGTAATCCCAGCGTCAAATACGATTGGTGGGCTGGGAATGCCCGTTTCGTCAATCTATCAGGCAAATTTATTGCCGCTCATGCCGCCCAAGCCGCACTCATTGTTTTCTGGGCCGGGGCGTTTACCCTCTTCGAGCTATCCCAATACGATGCGACCGTTCCCATGGGCGAACAGGGTCTCATCCTGCTGCCTCACCTGGCCACTTTAGGGTTGGGTGTGGGAACTGGAGGTGAAGTCATCGATACCTATCCCTACTTCGTCGTCGGGGCCGTTCACCTGATTTCCTCCGCCGTTCTCGGAGCTGGGGCGCTGTTCCACTCCTTCAAAGCGACGGGAGATTTGAGCGAAGCCTCCGGTAACGCCCGCAAGTTCCATTTCGACTGGGACGATCCCAAACAGTTGGGGATAATTCTCGGACACCACCTGCTGTTCCTGGGACTCGGGGCGTTACTCCTGGCGGGCAAAGCGATGTTCTGGGGCGGTTTGTACGACTCCACCATCGCCGACGTGCGCCTGGTAACCGAACCCACCCTCGACCCCTTCGTCATCTATGGCTACCAAACTCACTTTGCTTCGGTGGATAATCTCGAAGACTTAGTGGGCGGTCACATCTACGTCGGTCTGATGCTCGTCGGTGGCGGCATTTGGCACATCGTCAAAGAACCCTTCGACTGGGCGAAAAAAGTGCTGATTTTCTCGGGCGAGGCAATTTTGTCCTACTCCCTGGCCGGCATTGCCCTGGCTGGATTCACCGCAGCCTACTTCTGCGCCGTCAATACTCTCGCCTATCCAGTGGAGTTCTACGGCCCGGTACTCGAAGTTAAATTGGGAGTTTCCCCCTACTTTGCCGACACTGTAGACTTGCCGATGGGGGCGCATACCGCTCGCGCTTGGTTGGCGAACGCCCATTTCTTCCTTGCCTTCTTCTTCTTGCAAGGTCATCTGTGGCACGCTTTGCGCGCGATGGGCTTCGACTTCCGCCGCATTGAAAAAGCACTGGAAAATGCTGGAATGGCCCAAGCCGCCCCGATGGCTTCCACAAAAAAATCCGCACCCGCTCAAGCTTCTGGCGAAGCAGCAGCAGCCGGTGCGGTCGAATGAGGATCGCGATCGCCATTGCGTTGACTTTTTACCCGCGCGAACGAAACACATTACAGACGCTGCCACGTTTTAACGGTTTCTAGCCAGGAATAAAGGCAACATAAACGGCGATCGGATCGATTGGATTTATTACCAATGTGCTTCATGCAGGCTACCACTTGCATGGAGCTTCTTTCAAGGTTACGAGCTTTTTAGCGATCGGCTTTCAGCTTAGAGTCCAAACAAGCTGACGGCTGACGGCTGAATGCTAAAAGCTATTGTGCAACCCGTTCTCATCACAAAACGAAAGAGGTATTTTAAATATGACCATTGCAAGCGATCGAAGTGCGATCGAACCCGATTTAAGTTGGTTGTCGGGAAATGCCCGCCTCATCGACCGTTCCGGGCAACTGTTGGGGGCGCATATCGCCCATGCCGGACTGATGATGTTCTGGGCCGGGGCAATTACTCTCTCGGAACTGTCCCGCCTCGACCCCACCCTCACTTTGGGCGAACAGCGTTTAACCCTCCTACCCAATCTCGCGGGTTTGGGTTGGGGCGTGGGGGCTGGCGGAACTATCATCGATACCTACCCCTTTTTCGTCGTCGGTATGTTGCACCTCGCCGCATCGGCCGCCCTCGGGGCCGGGGGTCTCTTTCACGTTTTCCGAGGGCCCGCCATCTTGAAAGACGGCGAAGGTTGGGTGAAGAAATTCCACTACGAATGGAGTGATGGCAAGCAATTGGGCTTGATTTTAGGCCATCACCTGCTGTTTCTCGGGGTGGCCGCCCTGCTATTTGTCGGCAAAGCGACCACCTGGGGCGGTTTGTACGATGGGGCAATCCACGATGTCCGCCTCATCACCGAACCGACCACCAACCCAGTGACGATTTTCGGCTATATTTTCGGTTTGAATCACGGCGTTTGGAATCCTCTGGGAATGGTCAGCGTTGACAATTTAGAAGATGTCGTCGGCGGTCACCTGTGGATTGGTATTATCTGCATTGCGGGCGGCATTTGGCACATCCTCAAAGCCCCCTTCGGTTTGGGAACTCAACTACCCTACAACGGTCATGCCATTCTTTCTTACTCCCTCGCCGGGTTGGGCTGGATGGGTTTGCTGTCGGGGTATTTCGTCGCCTACAACACCACGGTATTTCCCGCAGATTTATACGGATTCGATCGGGGAATTATTGCCGGAATTCAGTTTGGATTGGGCTTTACCTTCTTAGGCGGTCACATTTGGCACGCCCTCAAAGGTCGCATGGAAGATAATCGTCTCAGCGAGTCGGATGCCTATCGGACAACCCTGATTGGTTTTGGGTTCCTCGCCCTGCTGGTATTATTGCTGGTGGTGAGTTAGAGGGTCAGCATTCAGCCATCAGCCGTCAGCCATCAGTTGGTTTTTAATTCCAAAATCTCCCATTCTCCCAGGACGCAAGAACTTCGATATAACCCATGCTGAATGCATTCTCTTGCGATTGCTGATAGCTGAGTGCTGAATGCTTACGATTAATTACTTATAATTAATTCCTACATAAACCTCATTCTCAACCGATGCAAAGCCAATCCGGAATTCGTCAGCGCGAACTTTGCGACTTATTAGGTCTCGATTATCGAGCTGTTGCCGCATCCGCCAAACAGCAAGGTCTGAGTACTCACGCTTACCTCCAACAAGAGACGGGCTGGATACTTAAAAACGAACTTTACTATCCACCAGAAACCGAGGATAACCCTGAAAATAAAACTGAAAATCTTGAAGTTGAAAGTGGAAGATTGGAAGCTTCTGTTAATGAAGTGCGATCGACTTCTCAAAAGCGAAGATGGGTCGATTTTTGGGTTTTGTTTGGATTGGGAATTCTGGTGGTCGTGGCGATCGCCTGGGTCAAGCAAGTCGGCATCGAGCAAATTCGAGCGGATGTCGATCGATTGGGAATCTGGGCACCTTTAGCTTTATTATCATTGCGATCGGTCAGTATTGTCGTTCCGGCAATTCCGAGTACTGCTTACTCCGTTTTGGCGGGAGCTTTATTTGGCTTTTGGCAAGGAATTGCTCTAATTTGCATTGCCGATTTGGTGGCTTGTTCTATTAATTTTTATATTGCTAAACGTTACGGTCGCGGACTGGTACAGCGGCTTGTTGGCGAACGATTTATCGGTAAAGTCGATTCGTTTGCCTCAAACTATTTAGAAAATAATACATTCTTAGTTGCTGGATTTTTAATGACCGGACTATTTGATTTTGTCTGCTATGCCGTCGGGCTAAGTCAGATGAAATGGCAAAAGTTTTTCCCGGCGCTCGTTCTTGGAATTGTCGTTTCCACTCCTCCAATTGTGGCATTGGGAGCGGGTATTTTCGATCGAGGAAAGTGGCTTTTGGGGTTTGCTCTTTTGGGGATGTTTGCCCTAGCAGCGATCGCTGGGTGGGTGAATCGAAAGCACGATCGAAATCGAGAAAACTCATCCTCGTAGAAACTGCCGTACGAGTCAGAATACCGGTGAAGGCGAGCAGGGGAAGAGAGAAAGACGCGGAGACACGGGGACGCGGAGACGCGGAGAAGGAGAGAAACGGGGGAAGCGGGGGAAGGAGACAAGGAAGACAAGGAAGAATTTTTAATTTTTAATTCTTCTCCCCATTTCTCAACCTAAACTGCACTCGGACTTGATATTCGATCGAGTCCCACAGCGGCAAAATACTTATACGTCGCGTAGGCTAAGGTGACAACTCCCGTGAGAATAGCCGATTCGTCTACTTCAAATTTTGGATGGTGCAGGGGATAGTTATGGGCGTTCGCGCGTCCGACACCGAGGCGAAACATGACTCCAGGGGCCCGATCGAGATAGACAGAAAAATCTTCTGCCCCCAAAGAGGGTTCCATCAAAATTTGCACTCGATCGCTTCCCCAAGCCTCCTGAACTGCCGATTCGAGCAACTGCGTCAACTGCGGGTCGTTTTGAACTGACGGCACGACGCGCCGATAGTTCACTTCGTATCCCGCCCCGTAACTGCGACAAACCCCAGCGACGATATTTTCGATCCATGCGGGCAGTTGGGCGTGGGTTTCTGGGTGCAGCGATCGCACTGTTCCCACGAGCTTTACGTTGTCGGCAATCACATTGGGCGCGCGTCCGCCGGTAATTTGACCGATCGTCAAGACCACCGGACGCAAAGGGTTTTGAGTGCGCCCGATCGCTTGTTGCAAGGTCGTAATCACCTGTGCGGCAATCCAAATGGCATCGATCGCTTCGTGAGGGCGCGCCCCGTGTCCCGATTCGCCCGTAATCGTAATTTCCAAATCGTCGGCAGCCGCAGTCAGCGCCCCGTAGCGAATTCCCACCGAACCGCCGGGAATCGAGGGGAAGACGTGCAACCCCAACACCGCCTTCACATCATCCATCGCCCCATCGTCCACCATCCAACGAGCGCCTTTGGCAATTTCCTCGGCTGGCTGAAACAAAAAGCGCACCGAACCCGGTAAAGCGCCATCGAGTTGCGAGAGAACCATCGCCGTGCCCAAACCGACAGTGGTATGTACGTCGTGACCGCAGGCGTGCATCACTCCCTGGTGACGGGAGGTAAATTCTAAATCCGTATGTTCCTGAATCGGGAGAGCGTCCATATCCGTGCGGATGGCCAAGCAACCCGAGGGATTTTTGCCGGGTAATTCTCCCACCACTCCGGTTTTACCGACAGATTCGCGCACGTGCAATCCACTAGAAGAAAGAACGCCCGCAACGTAAGCCGAAGTTTGATATTCCTGACCGCTCAATTCTGGATGGGCGTGGAGGTGGCGGCGAATTTCAATCAAGCGCGGGGCGAGATTAGTGGCAATGGTCTGAATTCGATCGAGCATGAGGTAGTCAGGGGTTTTGGGTCTTTAGGGAGATGGGGGGATGGGGGGATAGGGCGTGGGGTGTGGGGAGAAGAATTAAGGATGAAAATTTTGCATTTTTAATTTTGCATTTTTAATTCTATTTCCCCCTCTCCGCGTCACCGCGTCATCTTCTCCCCATCTCCATCGCATCCTTCAGTTCGAGTTCGGCGGCGATCCCAAAATGGTCGGAGGGATAGAGGGTACGATCGCCTTTATCGGGTTCGGTGAGAATTAATCGACAATCTCGAACGCCAAAGTATTGGTTGATAAAAATATAGTCTAACGTCCCCCGCCAAGGTTTTAATGTTCGATGGGCTTTCAGGTTCAGCACGGCGTGGCGCAACTTTCGCAGCCAACTTCGGCGTGGCAGGGGCGTGGGACAGGTATATTCGGGTTCGCTGCCGTGATGGGTGGCGTAGGCGGAGGCAAATTTTTCCCGCATTAGGGCAATGGCTGGAGTGTCGGGCGTGCCGTTAAAATCGCCAACGGCAACCACGGGCATTTCCGGGGACAGTTCCTCGAGCCAGTTTTGCAACAACTGAATTTGCTTGACTCGTTCGGGAGTCGGTCCCGGCTGCCAGAAATAATGTCCGTTACAAAATACGATCGGGCGATCGTTTATTTCAATTTGGACTCGTTGGGCGAATCGTCCCTGGCTTTGCAAATCTAGGACTTCCGTACGGGTGAAGGGATGGCGGCTGAAAATGGCCGCGCCGTAGTTGGGAATCTTTAAATAATCCGGTCTTTGGTAGGGAACTAAATAGACGTAGGGCATCCCCAGTTGCTCGGCCAGCCACGCCCCCGTATCTTCAGGCAAGCGGACTTCCTGAACCCCGATAATGTCGGCACGTTCGGTTGCTAAACCCTCGACGAGCAACCTTCGTCGCCGTTCCCAAAGATCGAGATCGAACAAAATATTGATGGTAATGACTTTGAGTGCTGTCATATCCTCATTCACGGAAAACGGGCAGGTGCATCGGTATTAGAAGTTTCGATCGCGCATACCTATTCTTGCGCCTTCACCTTCAAAGCATTAAACCCAACGTAAGGATTCAGGTGGGATTTTAGATACAGCTAAGTTAACAATCTGTAGGGGCGGGTATGAGATTTTAATTTTAGGCAAGTCTTCCAAGATCTTGCTAAACCCCCCCTTACATTGTTTTCGTTCGTTGTCGAGACCTGAATGCTTACAACCCAACAGACATACCCACCTACATTCCGAGTACGATCTGGGCTTCCTCGACACTTTTTCGGACGGTCGCCGCAGCATCCTGAAACGCCTCGCGTTCGGAGTCGGTCAGATCTAGCTCTAAAATTTCTTCCACCCCATGGCAACCCAAACGGCAGTTGACCCCCAAATATAAATCTTTAACCCCGTACTCCCCTTTGAGATAGGCCGCTGCACTCACCGCGCGAAACTGATTTTGCAGTACCGATTCCACCATCAAACAAGCCGAAGAAGCCGGAGCGAAAAAAGCACCCCCCGTCTTCATCAGTTGCACCACTTCCGCTCCGCCGTTGCGAGTTCGTTCCACCAAACCGGCGATCGTCGCTTCGTTCATCAACTCGGTAATCGGCACGCCACCGACAGTACAGTATCGGGGTAGGGGGACCATTTTGTTGCCGTGATTTCCCAATACCACCGTCCGCACGTCTTGAGCGGAAACTCCCAATTCCGAAGCAATAAAGGTTTGCAGGCGAGAACCATCGAGAACTCCAGCCATCCCCACCACTCGCTGAGGGGGCAGTCCGCTTGCTTGCCATGCAACGTATGCCATCACGTCTAGGGGATTGGTGACGATAATGAAAATGGCGTTGGGAGAATATTCGATCGCCTGTTTGACGGCATTCGCAACGATCGGGGCGTTGATTTTGAGCAAATCCGATCGATCCATCCCCGGCAAGCGCGGACGACCGGCAGTCACCACCACCACGTCGGAATTTACCGTGTCGGCATAGTCGTTCGTCCCCAAGACGCGGCGATGGTGGCGTTCCAAACCCGATGCTTCCATCAAATCGAGGGCTAACCCCTGGGGCCACCCTTCAAGGATATCGAGCAACACCACATCGGCAAGATTCCGCTCGAGGATGCGATGGGCGAGGGTACTGCCAACTTTACCCGCACCGACGATCGACACGCGGGAGCTGGCACAAGCTGAAGGATAGGAAGTTGTAGACACGGTACTCAGCAGGGAAATTTGAAGATAGAGAAGGAAGGGAACCCAGATGCTTACTCGAACGCTTCGAGTTGATCGAGTCGCAGCCAAATATTCGGAGTAGGAACTAGACCGAATTTAACGAAGGCATAGTCGCCTTGAGTGTCGAGAATTTCGCCCTTAGTTTCAAAAATGTAGGGAGGGAAACGGGTATCGCTCGCGGTTGCCTCGACGCTATTTTCGAGCTTGTCACGGACGACGCGCACGAGGGAACCTTTTTTGAGACCTTTGGCTTTAGGAGGCATAGGCGGTGATGTTAGGTAATAGGGCTAAATTTTGGATTCTATTTTAGCGGCTGAGTTTTGCAGTCCGCTAAGTCGATCGCCAAGATCGACTCGACTATTTTACCGTTTTCTAGCAGTCGCCACGATCTCAGATCGGGAGCTTGGGGGGCTTGGGGAGGCTTGGAGAGGTGAGGGAGATGAGGGAGGTGAGGGAGGTGAGGGAGAGTAAATGAATGCAAGATACATAATTCTTCCTTGTCCCCCTTATCCCTCTTCTCTCCGCGTCACCGCGTCACCGCGTCACCGCGTCATCTCCTCTCCCCATCCCCTCATCCCGACTCGGGCTGACACGTGGGGCAAAAATGGGTCGATCGCCCGCCGAGTTTCATCCGGGCGATCGGGGTTTGGCACACGCGACAAGGTTCTCCGGTGCGACCGTAAACCCAGGCCGCGCCGCCGTAGTTACCGTTTACGCCCTGTACGTCGAGGAAATCGCTAAAGGTCGTCCCCCCCACGGCGATCGAATCTTGCAAGACCCGAACGAGCTGGACGCGCAGGCGATCGATTTGTTCTTCGCTGAGTCGAACGCAAAGGGTGGTGGGAAAAATGCCGCTCAGAAAGAGGGTTTCGTCGGCGTAGATATTTCCGACCCCTGCCACGATCGCCTGATCGAGTAGAGCGGTTTTAATCGGTCGTCGCCGCTTGTGGAGCGTTTGGACGAAATAGTCTAAAGAAAAGGCTTCGGAAAAGGGTTCGGGTCCGAGTTTACCCAACCCGGTCATAATACTTTCGGGTGCGGTCGCTGCCGGAATCCACCACATTTTGCCAAAGGTACGCTGGTCTACGAAGCGCAATTCCCGATCGCCCTCGAAAAACAAGCGAACTCGAGCGTGCTTTTGCAAGGGAGCTTCTGGATGACACCACAGTAGTTGCCCGGTCATGCGCAAGTGTACCCCCAACCAACCTGCCCGATCGGATTGTGGCGAGTGTGGCGAGTGTGGCGAGTTCGATACCGAAGGTTCCGAAGATGAAGGGTTTGAGTTTTTTTTCGAGGTTTTTTGTTGAGAAATGTTTTGGCGGGTTCCCTGGGATTTGACGCATTGAAGCGAGAGTTGAGCCAGCAGGTATTTACCCCGACGATGCCACCGATCGATCGATTTATCCGTCAACTCGTAGAGAAAATTGGTGGTAGAAACTGGGTGGGCGATCGTACTGTCTCGCAACACGTCCCCACCCAATATTTTTTGCGCCAGGGTGACTTGATTGAGTCCCCGGCAAACGGTTTCGACTTCAGGAAGTTCCGGCACGAGAAACCTCGTCAGGTAGCAGAAGCGGCAGAAAAGACAACAAATGCGGGCGATCGCGTAACAATTGCCCGCGAGACGTTCTTAACCGACTTCTTGCAATTCGCTTTCAGCGTAATTGTTGGTATTAACCCCTCCAGCTTGGCCGCTGAAGCCGGTATAGTTTACTTTGTTAAACCGGACGATGACCGGATAGCGGATACCGCTCTTGTCAACGGAAGCAACGGTTCCAACTTCCCGATACCAATAGGATTCTTTGCGCAGAATGCGAACTTTAGAACCACGTTTAAGAGCCATTAATTATTCTCCCTTAAATTGTGTGATGAATGCTTGAATTTTTCACATTTCACGGCTGAAAAGACCGCGAACATTACTCTTCAGCGTACTACCTCCGGAGAGATATCCAGCGACTCAATACTTTAAGTTTTATTGCTAATTTATCCAACGAACTCGGACGAAGTGTGCCGAACGTCCCCACAGATCTCGGGTTGGACGAATTTCTTCGAGGGCGAGGTTGAAGGGAATCGCCGTGGTAATGTAGCGCTGAACCACTTGACCTAAATCCGGAGCAATTTGAGAAGCGGTAGTGGCTGCTAACCCCAACCCCATTAATTGAGCGAGGGGTGATTTGGGCAAAAGCTGGTTGAAACCGAAGGTTAGTCCTACCCCGACGAGCATTTCCACTGAAAGATTCGTACCGCAGCGTGGATGGAGGGCCAAGTTCCATTCTCCAGTTTGCAAGCGGGTTAACGCTGTTAAAACCGCCTGTCGTAACTTCACGGCACTGACGTTACCGTAAAGATAAAATCCCGTATCGGTAGACATGCCGCCAAGGGATTCGTTATCCGGAGGAGGGGCTGAATCGGGCACGGGGCGACCCGTACGTGCCGACTCGCTGAGCACCCAAACGGTCGCATGTTCGAGGGCGTGAACTTGGCGAACGGCTAGCAATTCTCGGAGTCCGGGCACAAAACCGAGTCCTGCGAGCAACTCTGAGTCTTGGGTTGCATCGGGCTTAAACCCAAAGAGTTCCCAGTTTTGCGCTGAAGTAGCAGTGGTCATAGTTTATTGATATTTTGAGTATCGTAAGACTGTAGGGCTTCACCCCTGATGTTGTACAGTCGTTGACTTAAAAGTTAAGACACAAGCGATCGCGTTTCTCATTGTCATGAGGTCTAACAAATGTAGGGGCGGGTTTAGCTAAAAACTATGCCCCCCAGGGGATCTATCGTCAAAACCCGCCCTCGCGCTTTGTGAGGTACATAAGCGCGAGAACTGCTATAAAACAATCCTATTTCCCAGTTGCCTCGATTCCTGTTGCGCTCTTTGCGGTTCTGGAACGATCGAACTCTTATGATTCGATCGCCCTTCGAGGTCAAGCTAGACAAAGCATTCGATCGAATATCGACCGAACCTGCAAAGTAACCGGCTTTCGGGTTTCCTTCAGAATCGGTGGCGGAAGATGGCTGTTGCTTGCCGCAACGTTCATTGTAGGGTGTATTGAAAAATCTGGAATCCTGGAGAATAAAGCCGGGACACCGAACCCGATTTTTGGGGATGCCCCAGCAGCGTACAGTTGAGAACCTTATCTTTCTTCGACGCTTCAGTCGTAGCTGAGTTCCGTCAGAAGAGTAGCCCTCACACCACCTGACCTTTAAAATTTTAGAATATGAGTTCAAAATCGTGTTGCTTTTTGTGCCACTTCTGCCAACGTCACCGAGTTCGCCCTCGAGTTTGGATTTGACCGAGGAGGTCGTACGAGCTAGCAGCCATAGCTCATCTAGGTTTTGGAGTTCGAGGCACGATCGAAACTTCGGAAGATCGCTCTTCGGGCGAGTTGAAATTTGAGGGTCGAGTGCGATCGCGAATGTGACCGCAACCAACCCAATGAAAATATTCGATCGGGCTGCAAGCGATGAGTATTTAGATTTTGCCACAAACCGATCGCTTGCTGTTCCTAATGCCAGTCAAAGATCTATACTGGGGATATAAATTTCATTCATAAAATATGAATGGAAATAATCATTGGTTTTACGAGCAGCTCAATGGAGCTGCTTTTTTGTCTTCACTTCAATTTGAGATAATACTTTTTTCTCTGTTCGCCGTAGAAACGAAGCAAATACGGATCGCCCCGATCGGGGTTATGATATCGTCGATGCTATTGCAGTTGGTTTGTTAGCGACTCAATGACTGAATATTCCACCCTTGTCGAGCTTTTACGCCACCGCGCCCAATCTCAACCCGATCGACTGGCCTATCGCTTTCTAGCCGATGGCGAGGTTGAATCGGGGCGGTTAACCTATGGAGAATTAGATCGGCAAGCTCGGGCGATCGCGGCTCGCCTTCAGTCGCTCGGCGCAACGGACTCTCGAGTCCTCGTCGTCTATCCCTACACAGCCGGCTTGGAATTCGTTGCCGCATTTTTTGGCTGTTTGTACGCTCGGGCGATCGCCGTCACCGATAATCCTCCCCGCCACGATCGCGCCCTGCTCAAGCTCGAAAATCGGGTCACCTCTTCCGGTTCGACTGTCGTTCTCACCACTGGGGCACTCCGAGACAACATCCACAAGGAATTAGAAAAAAAACCGGAACAGGCTCCAACGTTGGCAAAATTGCCCTGGTTGGCGACCGATACTCTCGATTTCGATCGAGCCGATGACTGGCAAGAGGTCGCTGTTACCCCAGACACCCTGGCATTTCTGCAATATACCTCCGGTTCGACGGGAACGCCCAAAGGCGTGATGGTCGCTCATAGCAACGTGTTGCACAACAGCACGGTCATCGAGCGCTGTTTCGAGCATACCCCGGAGAGTCAGGGGTTAATTTGGTTGCCCCTCTACCACGATATGGGGCTGATTGGTGGCGTAATGCAACCGCTCTACGCCGGTTTTCCGATCGCCCTGATGTCCCCAGTCGCCCTCATTCAAAAGCCGTTTTGCTGGCTCAAAGGAATCTCGAAGTATCGAGCCAGTACCAGCGGCGGCCCGAATTTCGCCTACGATTTGCTCTGCCGCCAAGCGACTCCCGAACGAATTGCCAGTTTGGATTTGAGCTGTTGGGACGTTGCCTTTTCCGGAGCGGAACCCGTTCGCCAAGAAACCCTCGATCGCTTTGTCGAAACCTTTGCGCCCTGTGGTTTTCGCCGGGAAGCCTTTTATCCGTGTTACGGCATGGCGGAAACGACGCTGTTTATTACGGGTCAAACCAAAGCCGACCCCCCCAAGATTCTATACGTCGATGGTAAGGCGCTCGAAGAGAACCAGGTCGTGGATGTAGCGGCTGATGGTGAGGGGGTGCGGGGGGTGGTGAGTTGCGGGCGAGGATGGCTCGGCGATCGCATTGAAATTGTCGAACCCGATACTTTAACGCGATGCACCCCGAATCGAGTTGGCGAAATTTGGGTCTCCGGTGCTGGGGTGGGCAAGGGATACTGGAACCAGCCCGAGGAAACCGCCCGTACCTTCGAGGCTTATCTGACCGATACGGGAGAAGGTCCGTTTTTGCGCACGGGAGATTTGGGATTCGCGCGCGATGGAGAAGTTTACATTACGGGTCGAATTAAGGATTTGATGATTCTGTGGGGGCGCAATCACTATCCCCAGCATCTGGAACTGACGGTAGAGCGCGCTCACCCGGCGATCCGTCCCAACGCGGGGGCGGCATTCTCGGTGGAAGTGGACGGGGAAGAAAGACTTGTTATTGTCTATGAAGTCGATCGCAGTTTTTTGCGCAAGTTGAATCCAGAAGAAGTGTTCGGTGCCATTCGCGAAGCAATTGCCAAACATCATATTGCCGAAGTTTACGCAATCGCCCTCCTCAAAACGGGAAGTATTCCCAAAACCACCAGTGGCAAGATTCAACGTCGCGGTTGTCGGGCAAAATTTTTAGAAGGAACCCTCGAGGAAATCGCCCGCTGGGATCGTGCGGCGGAGTCGAGTGATATTGTAGAAATGCTCGGGAATGCAACAACTTAGCCGTCCCTTTTTGTCGATCGCATCTCGTCGTTCTCGATTGGCGATCGAGAGAATACAAGCTAGATTTTCGTGCTGATGTAAGAGCACGATGGGGATGAGTACAACTCAAATCGTGCTTTTCTCCGGAAAGGACTGTATCGATCTCGATCGAACGAATCGATCGGAAAAGTTGTTTGCGTCTGTTATAGCAGTTCGCGCGTTTTACGGTAACAAGTTTTGCCAGTTCGGGAAGGAGAAATGGGGAATGGAAAAAACCTGTTTTCTCGATCGAGTAAGGGTAAATCGATCGGCGCGCAGCACTATAAATTGCAAATTAATTGCTTGGAGCAACGTATCGATGATGGCTAAAATTTTAGAGTAATGGCAAATTTTCCTAAACTGCTAACCACTTTATTTAAAAAAGATAAAAGTTTTTTACATTTTCTTGAAAAGGCTGAAGTTTTAATTGCCAAATTTTTATCAGTATTGATGATATTGGTTATTTTAATCGCTGCCATCGATCTATCTTCATTTTTATTTAGAACGTTATTTTCAAAACTATTTACCGAATCTTCTGTGTTCTCTAAAGGTACTTTATTTGAAGCATTTGGTTTATTTTTAAATGTTCTAATCGCTCTAGAAATATTAGAAAATATCACCGTCTATTTAAAACAACAAGTCGTTCAATACGAATTGGTTATTGTCACATCTTTGATTGCCGTTGCCCGAAAAATTATTATTTTCGATTTAGAAAAAAAAGAAGCAATGGATTTAATTGCACTATCCATCGCTGTGTTGACGCTTTCAATTAGCTATGTCATCGTTCGCCTCGAACGTCGAAATCCCGGAAAATAAATAAGATTTAAGATTAGCTTGAAAGCACGTCCCGATCGCCCTCACACAAAAAGAGCCAGAACCCGCTCTCGCAGCGCCTCGTGCAACTCTCCAAAGCGATCGAGCATTTCCACGTACCAGTCATATCGCTGGCGATAATGCTGCGACAACAGGCGATGTTCCCTCACCCATCGGTAGGCATTTGCCGCAATCTGTTGCCGGAAATCGGCGCGATCGAGGAGTAGGTGTAACTTCGATTCAAACTCAGCCATATTGCGGTAAATTAACCCCGTTTTCCCCTCGATAATCGATCCCTCGTACACCGTCGGACTCGCCAGCACCGCCACCCCATGTCCCGCACATTCGAGCCATTTGAGATCGGATTTCATTTGATTGAATTGGGTCGGCAACAGCGGCAAGATTGCTACGTCGCATTGATGGAGAATTTGATGGTAGCGCTCGTAGGGACACAGCGGCTCGAAGGATTTGTGGGGCGTTTGCAAGGCATTAAAAAAAGCACGATCGTGAATGACGCGCACGCAAACCCGATCGCCGAACCGAGCCAGGATCGGATTGAGTGCGGGCAAAATTTCCGCCCAATCATCCTCTCGATTGAGCGCCCCAAAAAAGAGCGTCACCGGGGCATTCTCTGGGTAAATCCGCTGGGGTGGCAGCACCGGCAACTGATTGGGAAAGACCTTCACGTAGGGATTGAACTGGCGCAGTAATTCCGCTAGGGGTTCGGTTGACGTTTGAATGCAGTGGCAAGCGCGAAAAACAATAAAGTCATTGCTGACATGATCGTCCCAATAGCGCGGATCGTCGTCGATTTCGGCAATTGTCAGATATCCCCGACCCAAGAGCGGTCGCTGCTGGGAAATGGCGTGGGATAGCGTCCAACGATCGCGTTGCCAGATAAATATCTTATCTTCATCGGGTCGGCTCAAATTGAGGTCGGCCGCCTTATATTGAGAAATCGTCCTCACCCCCGGAATCGTGCGGCTCAAGCGATCGGGTTGATACACCCGCACTCGATCGGAGGCCATTTTGGAGATGAGCAGGGTTTGAATCAGCAAGCGTCGAGGTGGCGTGGGGGAAGCCAAAGCCAGCACCACGTATTCGGGACATTTTGCCTCTTCAAACCATTGCTCGCTATCGATTTGGAGGGCGGTTTCTAATGCCGGTTGAAATGTTTGCAGGAGGGATGCGACCTGCGGTGGCAGCGCCTCCCGATTACCATTGCCCAACCGTACCCGATCGCAGGGATACAAGCGGGCTTCCACTAGCAGCTTGTCAACTCGATCGAGACTAAACCACTGTCGGTATCCCCGAGATAGAGCGCTGCGAGCGTCCCATTTTCCTTGGAGTAGCTCGAGGAGGGTTTGCCAGTACTGCGCGTTGGGAAAGCTCGCCACGATCGAGCCGCTCGGTTTGAGCCAAGTCCGGTGGCGTTGGAGCAATCCAATCGGGTCGGTGGTAAATGCAAGCGATCGATTGTAGATAATACAGTCGATCGTCCCCGGTTCTATCTCCACTTGTTCGATCTCGAATTGCTCGATCGAGCCGACGAGGACCCGATCGAGATCTCGATCGGCCGTGCGGGCCGCCTCCCAGTCCGCTTCGATGCCAACGTAGTAACAATCGGGGGCAATCTGTTTGTAGAGCCGACCGAGGGCCCCGTCGCCGCAATCGATCTCAACGATGATTCGGGCATCGCCTTGAATGAGCTGTAACACCGTGGCTCGATATTCTAAAGCTGTATTTTCCTGAGGGGAAGGCATGAATTCGCGATCGCGATCGGGGCGAGATTTGCATAGGTACTCCCACCTTTTTGCCATAAGATGAGGATACTCACAACAAAACGCGCCGACTCGGTAGGGATTTTCTGGCGGCTAACCGCGTATTAATTAGGGTGAACTGCGCGTCAAGACTTGGAACTCGAGATTGCATCAACTCGTCAACCAGCAACAAAGATTTGGGTGTCGGACGAGTCCAAAATAGCTTTGATGGGGACGATCTCGATCTCCCTCGAAAATCTTCGCTCGATTCGGGGTCATCTGACCGGATACCCTCGAATGAGGAGCGTAAGATCGAAGTAGTGTCTGGGTCGATCGACGTAACCTCTTATTGACACACGCGGCAAGTACGACCCCCGGACGAGCCAGCAGCATCAAGAGGAAAACATAGGTTAGACTATTATGGCTTTATATGGAGACTTTTTAAACAAAATATCCCGACACTTCGGTCGATCTTTAAACGTTCTACTCAATTTAACGCTTTCAATTGAGGGTGGAAAATTAGTCGCGAGTCAACAACAGCACGTACAGTATTGAGGATGGCAGACCTTTTCCAAGTGGGAGATCGGGCAATCGAAGCCCGCGAAATTCCAGCGTTGCTCAAGCGCTATCAACTGATGCCGCAGTTCGTGCGGGAAGTGGTTTTAGACAGAGCCATTGCCGATTATTCTTGTACCGCCGAAGAACAGAAAACCGCCATCGGGCAGTTTTGCCAAAAGCACCAGCTTACGTCCCCCGAAGCGATACAGGAATGGCTCAAGAATCAAAATCTCACCCAAGCCGAACTGACCGAACTAGCCGTGCGACCCGTCCGGATCGAAAAATTCAAGCAGGACAAGTGGTCGAAAAAGGTCAAAAATCACTTCATGGAGCGTAAGTCCGGTCTCGATCGAGTCATTTATTCCTTACTGCGCACCCAAGATGAAGGATTGGCCCACGAGTTGTACTACCGCATTTTAGAAGGAGAACAAACCTTTGCCGAATGTGCCAACGAATATTCCCAGGGTCCCGAAGCGCGATCGGGCGGTTTGCTCGGGCCGGTTCCCCTCATTCAGCCCCATCCAGCCATCGGCAAACTGCTCTCGGTTTCTCAACCGGGTCAACTGTGGGCCCCGAGACCCCTAGCGGAGTGGTTTATTATCGTGCGCCTCGAAGAGTTTCGACCGGCTCAGCTCGACGAATCCATGCGCAAACAATTAATCGAAGAGATGTTTCAAGGTTGGCTTAAAGAACAAATCCAACACGTTGACTTGACCCCATCTGCGTTACCCTCCTAGCTCTAACTCATGACTCAAACCGTCCCCCAACCGCAAATTTCTACCTTTTTGGCCAAAGTTTCCCCCTTCGATCGATTGGGGAAAAAAGAGCTTGAAGAACTCGCGGTCAAATGCCAGCTCCTGCGTTACCGCATCGGTCAACAAATCCTCGTGCGCGATAAACTTCCCGCTCAGGTGTCGATCGTCTTTCAAGGTCAGGTGCGATTGCTCGGCTACGACCACCGATCGCAAAAGTCAGCAAGTTTGAAAACCGCTGGAACCGGAGAAATCCTCGGCTGGATCGGTTTGGTGAGGGGAGTCTCTTGCGAAACGGCGATCGCCTCTACCGAAACCATCTGCTTGACGATCCCGGCGATGGAGTTTTTGGACTTGTTGAAAACGAAGCCGAATTTTTCAGCAGCTCTCAAAAAACAAATTGCGATCGCCGAATTGTTCGAGCTGTTGAGCTTGGAACTCGAACGCCGCGCCGATGCCAGCTCTAGTTTAAAGGATTTGACCCAAGAGGTATTCGAGGACGCTCAAATCCTCAACATTCCTGCCGGGGCCGTGGGCCAGACGCAACTCGATGCCAATCGTACCTGGCTCGTCAGTGGTGGTAATGTCGGCGAACATCCCACCGGGTCTCGATTGCCTTCCCCTTATTTACCCTCCTCCCTCCGACAAGGGGTGCGATTGCTCGGAGTCGTTTGGCCCGCGCAAAAAGCCTCCTCAAGCTCGGGATTGGCTCTCCAGGCAGAAGGGGGGGCGACTGCCATCGACGATCCGTGGAACAAAAGCGAACTCGATCCCGTTGACGGGGCGATCGTCCAAGACGGTCCGGCCCAACCGCCAACCCCCGAACGAGATCCCCTCGCGCCGCCGCCCAAATATCCCTTCGTTCGCGGTAAAGGGACTCTCGGCTCTGCCCTGGCGTGCTTCCATATGCTCAGCAAGCACCTGCGCATCCCCTTCCGCAAAGATGCCATCCGCAAGCTGCTCGACCAGCAGCTCAAAAGCAAGGGGGAAATTTCCCTCTACGGCTGCGGCACGATTATGCCCGCCCTCGGACTCAACGCCCAACTCGCCAAAGTCCCCTCGAGTGCTGTCGGTCGCCTGAAAGCCCCGGCAATGATTAAGTGGCAAGAAAGTTTCGCCGTGGTGTACGAGATTACCGAGCGAGAAATCGTCCTCGCCGTGCCCGAAGTCGGTGTCCTGCGCCAGTCCCCCGCCCAAGTGGCCGAGACCGTGGGCGAAGCGGTGGAAATCCTCATCCTCCAACCGCCTTCCTCCGACCCGAAAGAAACCTTCAGTATTTGGTGGTTCCTACCCTCCCTGGGACGGTACAAAAAAGTTCTCACCGAAGTCTTTATCGCCTCCTTCTTCGTCCAACTCTTCGGTTTGGCCAATCCCCTCCTCACCCAGGTGGTGATCGATAAAGTCCTCGGGCAGCGCAGTATCGAAACTCTGAACGTGCTGGGGGTCTTCATGATTATGGTGGCGATCTTCGAGGGGTTGCTCACCAGTTTGCGAACGTATTTATTCGTCGATACCACCAACCGCATCGACCTCACCCTCGGCTCTCAGGTCATCGACCACCTCTTCCGGCTGCCGCTGAAATACTTCGACATGCGCCGGGTAGGGGACATTGCCGGACGGGTGAACGAGCTAGCCAATATTCGCCAATTCGTCACCGGGACAGCGCTGACGGTGGTTCTCGATGCCGTCTTCTCGGTGATTTATATCGCCGTGATGGCCAACTACAGCATTGTGATGACGTTTGTGGCCCTGGCGACAGTGCCGTTCTTTACCGTCCAAATTCTGTTGGTGTCCCCCATCGTCCGGCGACTGCTGCGCAAGCGGGCCGAACGCTATGCTGACGCTCAATCCTACTTGGTGGAAACCCTCAACGGCATCCAAACGGTGAAGGCGCAAAATATCGAAACCACTTCCCGCTGGAATTGGTACGAGCGCTACGCCCGATTTATGAACGCCGGTTTCCGCACCACGCTCACCAACACGGCTGCCAGCTCCGTTGCCGGATTCTTGAACAAGCTTTCGGGTCTGCTGCTGTTGTGGGTAGGGGCGTATATGGTGCTCGATAACCAGCTCACCCTCGGACAGCTAATCGCCTTCCGCATCATTGCCGGAAATGTCACCGGATCGTTGCTGCGCTTCGTGCAGGTGTGGCAGAGCTTCCAAGAAGTGGGTATGTCCGTCGAACGTCTGCGAGATATCCTCAACTCCGAACCCGAAAGCGGCGACGAAGACCGACTGAATATTCCTTTGCCCAATATTGAAGGGGCGGTGACATACGATGAGGTTTGCTTCCGGTTTACGGCTAACGGTCCGCTACAAGTGGCAAACGTCAATTTAGAGTTTCCGGTGGGAACTTTTGTCGGCATCGTCGGGGAAAGCGGCTCGGGGAAGAGTACGACGATGAAACTCTTGCAACGTCTCTATGCACCCAACTCCGGTCGGATTCAAATTGATGGTTACGATATTAGCAAAGTGGAGTTGTATTCCCTGCGCCGACAAATTGGCGTGGTGCTGCAAGATACGCTGCTCTTTAATAATACGGTGCGATCGAATATTGCCCTCAATAACCCCGAAGCGTCCGACGAGGAAATCATTCAAGCGGCGAAAGTAGCAGCGGCTCACGACTTCATCATGACCCTGCCCAATGGTTACAATACCGTGGTTGGGGAGCGGGGTTCGTCGCTTTCGGGGGGACAGCGCCAGCGGATCGCGATCGCCCGTACGGTTCTCCAACGCCCGCGATTGCTGATTCTCGATGAGGCCACCAGCGCCCTGGATTACAACTTGGAAAGTTTGGTCTGTCGCAACTTAGTGGAAGAATTCAGCGATCGCACGGTGTTCTTCATCACTCACCGACTGCCCACCGTCCAGCGGGCCGATATCATTATTATGATGGATCAAGGAGCCGTGGTCGAACAAGGGAAACACGACGAGCTGATGAAACTTCAAGGGCGTTATTACTGTCTGTTCCAACAGCAAGAGTCGCAATTGTAGGAGATGTCGATCGATAAAATGAAGCTAGACGAACATTGCACTCGAAGTAACCATTTTCCGCGTTATGGATCGCCATCAAAAATCCAACAACAAACTTCGATCGACAATTTCCCGAATGGAAGTCCAGGAGCGTGATGATAAAAGATATAGGAGTAGATATCAGAGCCTGCGGGAACTGAGTTTGAATATTAATAGAGTCTAGGATTGAATAGACTCGCGATTAGAGTTGCTGGCTCACCATTGTCCATCTCTCGTTCTCAAACCCCAATTACCGATCGCATATGACTACGAGCATCCAGAAAATTGACACTCTTCAAGACCAACCCGTTATCCTCGAACAGCCAGCAATTTGGACTCGAGCGTTTATCTGGCTGATCGTGGTCATTACCTCCTCAACCCTGATTTGGGCAGCCTTGGCGAAGATCGATCACTCCATTCCCGCCCAAGGCAAGTTAGAACCCGACGGCGCGCTCAAAGAAGTGGAAGCCCCCGTTGGTGGCGTGGTGCGCGAAATCCACGTCGAAGGTGGCGAACGGGTCAAAAAGGGCGATTTACTCATTACTCTCGATACCACCACCTCTGAGGCAGAAGTCGAAGCCCTCAGAGAGTCCCAAGAGGTTTTAGAGCAGCAAGATCGCGCCCTCACCAGCACCGGAGGTGGCGGCATTGGAGAAGGATCGGCCAATCTCGACTCTTTGATTCAAACGCGCACGTTACTGGCTTCGGAAAATCAGTTTCTGCAAGCACAGGTCAACGGCGGCGACCCCGAAGGATTGATTGGGGGATCGGTCGATGCCAACCAGCGCCAACTTTTAGAGGCGAGCCGGGACGAAATCGCATCCCGCGAGCGAGCGGCGAATGCAGAGGAGAGAACCCTCAACAGGCAGCTGAATCAAGTTCGCATCGATCGGGCAACAGCTCAGAACGATCGACTACCTTCACAACAACAGATAGTGCAAAGCGATCTCGAACGGTTGGCCAGTGCCGAAGAGCAGCTGATTGACGCTCGGGATCGCCAGGAGGGTGCCAGAGAACGACTGGAGGAGGCTCGATACCGAGAGCAAAAGGCGCAAGAGCGACTCCAAAAAGAACTAGAAGTTCTCGATCGCATTCGACCGGTGGTGGAGCAAGGAGCTGTTGCCGAGCTGCAACTGAACCAACAAGAGCAGCAGGTGATATCGGCGGAAGATACGCTTAGCAGCCGGCAATCGGAAGTTTCCTCAGCGCAGGATGAAATTAGCCGGAGTGGCAGTGAAATTGCTCAGGCGCAAGACCAAATCTCCGCGCTGGAGGGGGAGATTACCGCTCGTCGCGCCGAAATTGCTAATATCGAGAGCGAAATTCTTCGTCTGGGGGAGGAAGAACAGCGACTCTTAGCCGCCATCGACCAAGCCGAAGCCAGCTCGGAAAATAGCCTCGATAGCACCGATCGCGATATTCTGGCGCAAATTGCCGCCAACCAGCGACAAATTGCCCAAATCGACGACCAACTGTCTCGAACCAATCTCGATAACCAGCGCCAGCGCGCTCAAGTGGACTCCGAGTTGACTCGCGCCGAACAAACCCTCGCCTATCGGGAGTTGCGCTCTCCGACCGATGGGATCGTGTTTGAAATCAAACCCAACGCCATCGGTGACGTGATCGGACAGGGGGGCACCGGGGCCGAACCCGTCGTTAGCATCGTTCCCGAAGGAAAGTTGATTGCCGCTGGGGATGTTACGAACCAAGACATCGGCTTCCTTTCAGAAGGGATGGAGGTGGAGGTACAAATCGATGCCTTCCCCGCCACCGAATTCGGCACGATTCCCGGAAAATTAGTCTCTATTGGAGAAGATGCTCTGCCACCGGACCAAAACAATCAATACTGGCGCTTCCCGGTAACCGTAGAGTTAGGCCAACAATATATTGAAATTGGCGAGAAAGACGTTCCCCTTCAGTCGGGGATGTCGGTTCGATCGAATATCAAGATTCGCGAGCGGACGGTGTTGAGTATCTTCTTGAATAAATTCACCAGCCAAAAAGAAGTGCTCGAAAACGTCAGATAATTGGGAGGGCGTATCGGGTAAGCAGAAGATGAACCAGAGGGACGGTCGGGGGCGATCGAACATTATCGGGCAGACTTTGAGTTCTGTTTGGTTTCTCCCCCTGGCTCTGGTTGGCATTAAACTCTGGCTTACCCGCGACTTTCCCCTACTGACTTATTTTGGCAGCCATGACGACCTTCGATATATCGTCATGGCTGATACTTTTACCCACTTCGAGCTGCCGCCGTACGATCGATTTACCTTGATGCGGCAACCGGGGTATCCGGCGTATATTGCCCTGAGTTACTCCCTGGGATTATCGCTGCGTTTTTCCCAGGAGTTGTTGTATTTGGGGTCGGGTTTGTTTTTGGGGCGATCGCTCTATAAATACTATCCCAATCGATGGGTCATTCATCTATTTTCCGCCCTCTATATCCTCAATCCCGGCTCGTTTCAGTGGAATCGATTGATTATGCCCGAAGTACTGTACGTGCCGCTGACGGTGTTTATCGTCGGGTGTTTGCTGCGGTTAATTCATAGCTCGGAACGAGGGCAATTATGGTCGGCGATTTTGGGTTTGGCGCTGGCGTGGTTTTGGAATACTCGCCCGGAAGGAGTGTGGATAATTCCGACGATTGCCTTTTCCTACGGGATCTTTATCTGGAAAAAGATGGGGCAAAAAGATGGGGATTCTCAACTCGATCGCCCATTTTTTAAAACACTTTTAACTTCTATAACATTAGTTGTTACTCCAGCTCTAATTCTCACCGCAGCAATTTCTCTCTTTAACTACGTCAATTACGGCTTATATCTCACTAACGACCTCACCGCGCCGGGGTTTAAAGCCGCCTACTCGCAAATGATTCGAGTCAATCCCGATCGATGGCGCAGATGGGTTCCCGTTCCCGAAGAAACGCGCCAGCAAATCTATCGAGTCAGTCCCAGTTTTGCCCAACTCTCAAAATTTTTAGAAACCGATAAAGGACAAGCTTGGTTTGCCCTCACTTGTAACGAGAGAGTGAATATTTGCGATGATTATATTGGGGGTGTGTTTTTGTGGGCGTTGCGAGATGCCGTGGCCGATATCGGCTATTATCGATCGGCAGTAGAAACCGAAAAGTTTTATCGGAAAATAGCCGAAGAAATCAAGATAGCTTGTCAAGAAAATCGATTGAACTGCCATCGATCGAATTTTTCGAGTTTTTCTCCTAAGTTTCATCCCGAATATATAGGTTACTTTGGAGAAAGTTTAGTCATGTTGGCTCAAAATTCGATCGGTTCGGCGCTAGATTTGAATCTTTCGCCCGGTTATGAGAATGACGAACTATATCAAACACATTATCAGGAAATCGCTCGGGAATCCTTAGAATTTAGGAAGCAGTATTCGGAACATAGTATCGAAGTGTCAGCGATCGAAGTTTGGACGAAGCTGTATGAGTTTCTTCTGCCAATTTTATTCGGATTATCTATTTTAGGCGTTCTAGCTAAAATTTGGCCGACTTCTAGTTTCCTAAGTCGTGCTTCAATTCCTATTTCAGTTTTTGGGGTATTTATTTCTTGTACTCTTACCCGATTGCTTCTGATTTCTTATATCAGAACGGTTAGTATGCCCGTTAAAGGGTTTCGCTATTTGTGGCCGGGAGTTCCTTTTTTACTCTTGGCGATCGCGATTGGGTTTTCTTATTTAATACCGATAATTTTTAAAATAAACAAGTTTAGATTATAGTTTTGAAGTCAAATATTTATCTATTTGGAACAGGCTTTTGTCTTTCAATATAGTAGTACGTAACGCTAGCAAGTAAAGTTGAGAGGATTGAGGCGATCGCAACTTGCTGAAAATAAGCGTGACTGGGAATCTCTGAAGTAAAAATACTTTGAACTCTAGCAATAATTGGTAAATGCCAGACATAAATTCCATAAGATAAAATACCAAACACTTCAAGGATTTTAATCGGATGCTTTAAATAAAAACTCCATTCCCAAGACAGAGGCATTTTCTTGAAATTATGATAAGCATTTCCTGACTCAAAAGCTAAGATAAAACCACAAGTTGCCAGCAACGATAATGTGGGCGCAATTTGCCACAGAATTTGCTTGTTGTAGTATTTTATATAAGCTGTTACCAAGTACATAATAATCAAGACCATAATACTTACAACTCGATACTGTTTTAGTTTAGTATTTTGTTGCTTTTCTATTAGATTTTGAGTGGATTTTTGAGTTTGGTTTATCCAGAAGTTCAAAACCAGACCGCACAAAAATACATCCAAATTTAAAGCCATAGGAACGTAGACGTATTTCACAAAAGCGATCGCATCTTCTGGGGGAGGAAATTGAATTTTAATGGCTTGCCAAATGCCACATCTCAAGGCAAGCGAACCCAGACTTGTCGCGACTGCAAATTGTAAAATTTTCGTTCGATCGCCCAAACGTCTTTTGAGATAAATAAAAATCCAAGGAACGAATAAATAAAATTGAACTTCCGTTGAAAGCGACCATAACGCACCGTTAAAGCCAACGGGTAACACTTGATGGTAGGTGAACGTACACAATCGCCATAAATAAATCCAATTTTCGGGTCTTAAAATATCGGGATAGACAAATAAACTTAAAACTAAAATTGCAAAATAATACAATGGAAAAACCCGCAGCGCTCGTTTTTTCCAAAAGCGCAGAATACCCTTAAAATCAGTTTGGTAGCGTTGGGTATAAAAAACTTTACCCATCAAATACCCAGATAAACAGAAGAAAATGCGAACTGCCACCCCGCCAGGGGCAAAAAACAGCCAACTCAAATCGTAGTTGCCGTACACGAGGAACTCCCTCGGTGCATTGCAATGAGCGATGATGATAACGAAGCAAGCAACTCCCCGAAGCGCCAAGAGTGCATCGATAGGAGGAGAGGTTTGAGTAGGTTGACTCACGATCGCCCAGAAACAGATAAAATAAACGACAGTGTTTTCGATGGAACTGGGAAATCCCATCGAGATTGGATATCCCCATCGACAGAGAACGGTTTTTCGCCCGATCGAATTGGGGAAGTCGGCATTTCGACTCACATCATCTCATAATTTCTCAAGCCATCGTCATACCCTATAGTTTGGTGAATCAAGTGGTGGTTGAGGATATGCTGGAATTTCTAGATGAAGCGATCGAATTGTCGATCGTTTTACCCTGTCTCAATGAAGTAAAAACCCTACCGATTTGCATTCAAAAAGCCAGAGAAGCGATCGCCCGACTTCATTTAAAAGGAGAAATTATCGTCGCCGATAACGGTTCGACCGATGGTTCTCAAGAACTAGCTGCGGCGTTGGGAGCCCGAGTCGTTCGCGTGCCAATTCGCGGGTACGGTGCGGCTTTAACCTGGGGTATTCAAGCCGCTTTCGGTCGATATATCGTCATTGGCGATGCGGATGATTCCTACGATTTTCGCGAAGCGGTTCCTATGGTAGAAAAACTGATGCTCGGCTACCATTTAGTGATGGGAACCCGGTTGAAAGGAAGAATTTGTCCGGGGGCAATGCCTTGGAAAAATCGGTATCTCGGCACACCAATTCTCACTCAAATTGTTAACAGCTTTTACGGGTCTTCGTTCTCGGATGTGAACTGCGGGATGCGGGCGTTCTCCAAGCAAGCTTTTTTGGATATGCACGTCGAATCCTATGGCATGGAATTTGCCTCGGAGATGCTCGTTAAAGCCTCAGTTTTAAAACTCAAAACCACTGAAGTTCCGATTACCCTCCATCCAGACGGACGCGATCGCCCCCCTCATTTACAGCCCTGGTCTGATGGCTGGCGACATCTGAAATATATTCTACTCTTTGCCCCTCGATTTATCTACGGTTTGCCGGGGGTTTTATTGCTGGCGATCGGCATCGTTCTTGCCATTATTTTAAACCTAACGCCAGGGGGTGAATCGGTTTATATTGGTAACCTACGATTTAACGACCATTGGATCGTGGTAGCGGCACTCTCTTGTTTGGTAGGTTACGAATTGTTACTCACTGGATTTCTCGCCCATTTGTATACCCTCACCCATCGAATTCGTCGGAGATCGCCTTGGATGGATTTTTTAGTTAAAACCATTAAAATCGAGCAAATTATCCTCTTTTCCTTGGTGACATTTGCCATTGGCATGAGTTTTGAAATCTCGGTTATCGATGCTTGGGTTGATGGAAATTTTGGTCCTCTTTATGCGATTCGTCCGGCCGTCACGGGAATGATATTAATTTTGATGAGTACGCAGACCTTATTTAGCGGTTTGTTTTACGCCGTCTTGTCAGATAAATACCAACATCGATCGGTTTCAAACAGTCAAACTTATCGGGCGCGAGAAGTAAAACAACTTTCCAAATTTTAAACTCAATTTCATCATTTTCAAATTAGCTCTTTTTTAGATCGAAATCGCCCGTGAATATCGTTCAAACCTTGCATCAATCTTTTGTCATGAATCGACGGGTCGATCGACTTGCCGATCGACTGATGAGTTTAATTCCGCAGGGGGAATCTCTTGAAGGGTTAGATGTCGGTTGTGGCAGCGGTGAAATTGCCGATACCATCCAAAAATGGCGATCGAATGTTCGCTTGCAAGGGGTTGACGTTCTCGTCCGTCCTCACACGCAAATTTCCGTTCGAGAATTTGATGGCATGAGGTTACCTTTTGCCGATCGAGAATTTGATTTTGTCATGTTAGTCGATGTGCTGCATCACACTAAAAATCCAGCCCCGTTAATCGCTGAATGTGCCAGAGTTGCGCGCCAATTTTTGTTAATTAAAGACCATTATTGCGATCGCCCTTGGGACGATTTGCGCTTGCGATTGATGGATTGGGTTGGCAATCGTAGTTATGGGGTGGCATTACCGTATAACTACCAATCAACCGGACAGTGGCAGGCATTATACGCACAACATCAACTCGTAGAAGAAAATACGCGAACTCAACTCCATCTCTATCCGCGCCCTTTTCACTATCTTTTTGACGATCGCTTGCATTTTATCTCCCGCTTGCAAGTTCCGCAGATAATCGATTCAGCCCTTGAAAATAATGCCCCAAACGCGAGAATTTGACTATTTTGGCGATCGCATCTCCGTGTTAGATCGGTGGCGAATGCAAGCTTCTCTCAACGTTCGCCGCCAAATTTACGATTGGTTTGTCCGGCAAGTGGGTGGGGTGGCGGGAAAAACCGTTCTCGATTTCGGTTCGACCCCAGATACATTGCGATCGGATAGTAACTGTTTCATTCGCTGGTTGCTAGAAGATGGGGCAACAGTTTATGCTACTTCCCCCGAAAATATCGAGGGTTTAGAAGTCATTTTTTCTGGTTTAAAGGTGGTGTCTTTTCCGCCGAAACCGGGGAGTTTGGGCAAGGTGGATTGCGTCATTTCATCGGCAGTTATCGAACATGTTGGATGTGAGGATTGCCAAGTCGAACACTTTGAAACGTTATATCAGTTAGCCGATCGCATTTTACTGACGACACCCAATCGCTACCACTGGTTAGATTTCCACACCAAACTTCCCCTGCTACATTGGCTACCCAAATCTTGGCATCGGCAAATTTTAAATGGATTGGGTTTGACGTTTTGGGCAAAAGAAGAAAATCTCAATTTACTATCGGAAACGGATTTAAAACAGGTTCTCGATCGAATCTCGATGAGTCAATCTAAAGTGAGTTGGTATCGACCCAAGTTTTTAGGGAAAATTTCAAATTTAGTTATTTTAATCAATACTATTCCTGAATGATAAATGCTTTTTCCAGGAACCAATCTAATCCCGGAACTTCGATGTAAAACAGAATCGCCACAATCGAGATAAATCCGATCGCGTAATAAGTAAATGCTTTCTCTTGATAAATAGATTCGGGTTTCTGTGCGGGAGAGTCAGATTTAATCCCCAGATAAAGATACCAGGAAAATAAAATTGCAAATCCCGGCAAACTTAAAAGGAGTTCGATTCGATACTTAACCAGGAAAACACCGAGAAAAAATGCCGAACAGTTGGCATAGAAAAACGATGAGACAAGCAGACTCGTTTCGGTATAAAATTGGAACGATCGCCGATAAAGTCCGGCAATTTCTGGTTTCTCGATAAAGCGGTACTCGGCATACCGTTTGATACTCATTAAAAATGCCCCACCCGCCCAATATCCCAGCAGCAAACTCGACGGGGGAACGATCGAATAGGTGACGATGAACCAGCCTAATATTAAACGAATTGGATTGTTGATCGACTCGGAAATGACATCTAAATAAACCCGATCTTTGGTTCTGAAGGGTTGAACGTTGTAGAGAAAACCCATTACCGAAAAAAAGATTTCAGTCACCAGAAAAGGAATCGATATAAAACTCGCCAGACTGAACCCAACAACTAATAATAAAGCATATTCGAGATATACCCAACGGGCAGTGACTTTCCCTAAAACCGAAGCTCGATTTTTTTTGATGGGATGGTATTTATCGAACTTCGCATCAATCCATTCGTTAATGACATAATTTGCCGAGGCGATCGCACAAGTACTGGCAATTCCCACTAGAAGCTGTAGCCAAAATTGGGCGATCGAGGTTTGGGTAAATATTGCCGCTAATGCCGTCCCCGGTAGCAGAAATACATTTTTAAACCAATGGTCGGGTCTGGCAATTTCGAGATAAGGTTGGATGTTCTCGCGGATACTCACTCGGCTTTCCTTTTGAGCTGATAGATACCTAAAATGGAGTCTCGTAAATTGAGGGGAACGATAATTTTTTTCAGCCAATTGGGGGCAGAAATTGGCAATCGAAAAGGGAAATACTTTGCCAGACGCTCTAATAAATACTCGACCGGAAAGTACCAAGTGGGTCGTATCATTTTCATCCGCTCGAATCCGGCAGTTTCCATTATCCGATCGAGGGTTTGAGTGTTAAAATAACCAATATGCGCCACTCGAAAATGCCACCACTTCCACTGTAAAATTCGAGCGGCGATCGAATTGACATCGGGAGTCGCCACCGCCACAATCCCATCCTCCGAAAGAATTTCTGCCACGCCAGCCACTACTTCTGCGGGATTGGGAACGTGTTCGATGACATCAATTAGGGTAACAATCCCATAGGTTTGGCGGCAGTTGGGGTCGGGAAAGTGACCCAAACGTACGGGAAGCTGGTATTTGCGCGCTTGTTCTTGCAGCCACCGCGAGGGTTCGATGCCTTGCGCGTCGTACCCCATCTCTAAGGCCGCTTCAACTAAAATGCCACTCCCCGCGCCAATATCGAGAAGCGTACCGGACGAGCGATATTTTTGCAGGGTTTCGAGTAACTTTCGTGCTTGCAGCATACGTTCGTCGCGGGTTTCTTCATAACCGATATCTTCGAGTTGTTCGTAGAAACTCAAGACATTATCGAGGCGCGAACATTGGAAAAAGCCACAATTCTGACAGCGTTGAATTTCCCCGGTTTGTCCGTAGTGGCTGTCGGTAATCGCAAAGGATTGACTGGTGAGAGTATCCGTTAGATTGGCGGGTTTGACAACAACGAGGTTTGGCGAACCACACACCCAACAAGTATTGGATTGAGATGCGGGATGAGATTCGGAGATGACATTCATCTTTTCGAGTTATCCTTTCGTCATCGAAATAAAGATTTTTGGATTTAACCAGCCGAAAAATGGAGAAAAGGTGGGATGGTTGAGAAAGTCGGCAATTTTTAAATTGAGTGGAGAATCCGGGCCGATGAGCAACCCGTTATATTCGATGCAGTGAATTTGAAAAAAGGGTTGAAATAACTTGCGGTAAGCCGATTTTCGTCCTAACCCGATCGCACCCCATTCATTTCGATCGAACAAGCACATTAAAAATAGCATGGGGTTGAGAATATTTGGTTCGTAAATGATGAGTTTTCCCCCCGGTTTGAGGACTCGATTCATTTCCGATATAGTTTCTGCAAGGTGGTAAATATGATGAATCGCATCCACCATTAGAATGGTGTCGAACTCATCGTCAGGAAAGGGTAAGGCTTCCGATTTTGCCTGAAAAACTCGAGTATTGATTAAGTTAAAGCGCTCGATCGTCTCTCGGCTATCGCGAATAAATTCGGGCGAAATATCGACTCCCACCAATTCTCGGCAGCGTTGAGAAACTATCGGTAAAAAGAGGCCCGAACCGCAGCCAATATCGATCGCTTTATCTGTCGGTTGAACGAACGGATCGATTTTGCGGGTAAAATACTTGTCGATCGAAACCGAAGTAACGGACTTTTCGCGATCGAATCGTTGCGATTTTCCCCAAATATGCTCTTGATAGCGATCGTTTTGCGCTAAATTCTCATAAAAGGCTTGGGTTTCTTGAAGTTGTGGCGGACGAAAGATAATCATGAGATTCAATAATCCATCGAAGAGGCTCGATTGATTGTTTTAGATAAAACGTTGTAGGACACCCCACTTGTAAGGATTCAATGCAGATAAAAAGTGTTGGCAATTTGAGAAAACCCGATTGCGATGTAATTACCCTAGAAATTTCGTATAGGTGACATTTTATATTTGATATCTGACTCTGAATCCTTACCCCCTATCTTCTACAATAGAATCTATATCTCTGTCAACTCTCGATTTAAGAGGTTTGCTCGATCGTGTTCGATAAGATTCAATTTTGGCGATCGCCTGGGTCTGTTTTTACGATAATTGGTTCGATTGTCGGTCTTTTATTCATCGTCCTAATTCCACCTTTTCAATCGCCCGATGAGTACCAGCATTTTTATCGATCGTTTCAACTCTCCGAAGGTCAAATTATTGCGGAGTATCAAGAGGGAGATTGCTACGGATATAGTAACTATTTTCCCGATCGACCTTGTGCGGGAGGAACGCTACCGAAAAGTTTACTGACGACGGTGAGAGATGTGTCGCGAGAGGATTTAAGATTTCGCCCAGAAAATAAGCAACAGGTTGCCGATATTCTGGCAATTCTCGATTTACCTTTAAACCCCAACGAACGGGTTTTTATTAAGTTTCCTACGATTGTTTTATATTCACCAATTCCCTATTTACCCCAAGTTATGGGAATTTTAACTGCCAAAGTATTGGGATTGTCGCCCTTGGGAATGATGTATATGGGGCGATTATTTAATTTATTATTTTGGCTGTCGATCGGATATTTAGTTATTCGGATATCTCCCATCTTTAAGTGGGGATTTGCCAGCCTTCTATTAATGCCTATGTCAGTATTTCAATCTGCATCACTCTCGGCAGATGTGTTTGCTATTACCATTTCTTTTCTCTGGCTGTCATTTTGCTTGTATTGCGCTCTAATTCCCGACGAAATAAACCGAAAATCTAAAATAACTTTATTCATTCTCCCTTTACTTCTTGCTTTGACAAAGCAAGCGTATTTACCACTTATATTTTTATTTTGGCTGATTCCAATCTCCAAATTTGAGAATTTAAAAAAATATATTTACTTTTTTGTTTCTATTTTATTAACTTGTTTGGTATTTAGCCTAACATGGTACAAACTTGCCAACCAAATATACGTCCCATTATTTGATAATGTCTCTCTTTCCGGACAGTTAGAATTTCTAGTGAGTCATCCGTTTCATTTATTTTGGGTTGTTGCTAATAGTCTCACCACATTTGGACTTTCTTATTTATCAGAATTTATCGGTAAACTGGGATGGTTAGATACTCCCTTACCGCCACTACTGGTGATTTCCTATCTTTTATTTTTAATTGTGATGGCACTGGGAAGCTGCGATCGACCTTTAACGTTATCCCCAATCCAAAAATTAATTTGTGCGACGATCGCTATTCTCAATTTCGGGTTAATTATTACCTTGTTTTATTTGACTTTAACGCCCGTTGGTGCAGATAAAGTTATTTATATCCAAGGTCGATATTTAATTCCTCTTTCTCCTTTGGTACTTTTGCCTTTGTCTAATTCAAAGTTTAATTGGATACAAAATAAATCACATGTTCTATCGATCGGCTATTTACTCATGGTGGAAACAGTTACAGCCATAACTTTACTCGATCGATACTATTTTTAACCGAAACTTTAAACTCAACAAAACAACAAGTGATATAATACCGCCAGTTCAGCCAATATGAAATTAATTCATGAAAGTTATTCCGACTAAAATTCCCGATGTGATGATTATCGAGCCACGAATTTTTGGAGACGATCGGGGATTTTTTTATGAAAGCTTCAATCAACGAGTCTTTGCCGAAAAAACCGGAGTAACAGATACGTTCGTTCAAGATAATCACTCGAAATCGGTACGAGGAGTCTTGCGGGGATTGCACTATCAAATTCAACAAGCGCAAGGTAAACTCGTGCGCGTTTGTGCCGGAGAAGTGTTTGATGTTGCCGTCGATCTTCGCAAAAATTCTCCTTATTTCGGACAGTGGACGGGCTGTATGCTCAGTGCGGAAAATAAGCGACAATTTTGGGTTCCTGCCGGGTTTGCCCACGGTTTTGTCGTCTTATCGGAGACCGCAGAATTTCTCTATAAAACCACCGATTATTATGCCAAAGAACACGAGCGGGCGATCGCCTGGAACGATCCGGATTTAGCGATCGATTGGCATCTGAATGGTCTCGAACCGACTTTATCAGCCAAAGATAAAGAGGCCTCATCTTTTAAAGATGCAGAAGTCTTTGCTTAAATCGGAAAAAACTAGCCTAATAATTTCATGAGTCGCATATTAGTTACTGGTATTAACGGTCAGTTAGGCCACGAATTGCAGCAGATTTTAGCCCTCGACGAGAAAGTCGAAACGATCGGAGTGGGGCGCGATCGCCTCGATTTAACCCAACCCGATCGCATTCGGGAGGTGATTGCCGAGATCGAGCCTAATGTCGTTGTCAACTGTGCTGCCTACACCGCCGTAGACAAGGCCGAAAGCGAACCAGAACTCGCCCATCAAATCAACGGTATCGCCCCCGGCATCCTCGCTGAGGAAACCCACAAACTCGGGGCAACCCTCCTCCACATCTCTACAGACTACGTGTTTGACGGCACCCAAAGCCATCCCTATCAAGAAAGCGATCCCACCCAACCCCTCGGCGCGTACGGACAGTCGAAACTCGCCGGAGAGGAAGCCATCCGCCAGGTAACACCCGAGCATATTATTTTGCGCACCGCTTGGGTGTACGGCGTTGGCGGGACGGGGAACTTTGCCAAAACCATGCTGCGGCTGGGGGGAGATCGCCCGGAACTGCGGGTGGTGGCCGACCAAATCGGTACTCCCAGTTGGACGGGAGATATCGCCCGCGCCATCGTCGGACTAGTTGCCCAGCACGGCGATATCTCGGGAACCTACCACTTTACCAACAGCGGCGCGGCGAGTTGGTACGATTTCGCCGTCGCCATTTTTGAAGAAGCCAAACCCCTCGGCTTCCCGTTAAAAATCGATCGAGTGCTGCCGATTACCACTCCCGAATATCCCACCCCCGCCCAGCGTCCGGCTTATTCCGTCCTCGCCAGCCAAAAGATTGCCAAGGTTTTGGGCGCGCCGCCACCTCACTGGCGCGCGGGATTGCGGCAAATGCTCGCCGACTTGAAAGCGCAGGCTTAACGTCAGTTTTGGAGAAGACAGTTTCAGGTAAAGGTGGGGAATGGGGGAACGGGGAACGGGGAACGGGGAATGGGGGGACAAGGAGAATGCGCGCATTTTTAATTTTTAACTTTGCATTCACTCTCCCTCAGCTCCCGTTTCCCCCGTTTCCCCCGTTTCTCCCCTCTCCGCGTCACCGCGTCCCCGCGTCACCGCGTCACCGCGTCTTTCCCCCTCCCTCACCTCCCTCAGCTCCCGTTTCCCCCGTTTCTCCCCTCTCCGCGTCACCGCGTCCCCGCGTCACCGCGTCACCGCGTCTTTCCCCCTCCCTCACCTCCCTCAGCTCCCGTTTCCCCCG
>JAXHUC010000048.1:0-41479 GCA_034189805.1 Cyanobacteriota bacterium | reverse complement strand
TCGCCTCTTGGGTCTCTCAGGCAACGTTCGATCCGCCGGGTTTGACGGTAGCGGTAGCCAAAGACCGGGCGGTGGAATCTCTGACCCATATCGGCGATCGATTCAACCTCAATATCTTGGCTGAAGGTCGCACCGTCAGAAAGAAATTCATGAAAAAGTTTGCCCCCGGCGAAGATCGATTTGCGGGGCTAGAAACCGAAGAGGGGGAAAACGGTTGTCCGATTATTAAAGAGGCTTTGGCTTATCTCGAATGTACGGTGAAAGACCGGATGGAATGCGGCGACCATTGGGTGGTCTATGCGACGGTCGATTGCGGGAACGTCTTGCAACCGGACGGACAAACGGCTGTCCACCATCGCAAGTCGGGCAGTCATTATTAAGGTCAAGAAGCATTTAGCACTCAGCCATCAGCCGTCAGCTTTTGAATAGAAGTACATTCGCACAGTTGTCGGGTAGTTCTTCGATCGAACTTATTAGCGATCGAGCTAACCCGACTTTTGAGTTAGGGTGGTGAAGAAAATAGACAAGACTCAAATCGATGAGTGTCGAACGCCTTTCCATCGAACTCACCAATCAATGTAGCCAACAATGCCACTTTTGCTACAACCACAGCTACCCGGACGGCAATACCACCTGGACTGCCGACGAGATTGTTACTTTCGTTCGAGACTGTGCGAGTTCGGGGACTCAGGCGGTTTCCTTGGGCGGGGGCGAGCCTTTAGAGTATCACGGTTTGTTTGAAGTTTTACAACGCTTGCAAGGGGTTTTATTTCGCTCTGTCACCAGCAATGGATTGCACTTGCACGGCGAGAATTTAGAGCAGTTGGTGGCAGCACGTCCGGATAAAGTTCACCTCTCGATTCACTTCCCCCAACAGCGACAAGAAGTGATGCGAGTTATCGGACAGGTGAAACAGTTAGAATTGCAGGGAATTCGCAGTGGCGTTAATTTGTTGGTTTGCGCGTCGAACCTCGTGGATGTAACCCATGCGGCTCAATTGGTTCGCGATTCGGGGATTGGAAACGATCGCATTGTCTACTTACCCATGCGCGGAGTCGATACGCCGACACCCGAACAAATTTTTCGAGTGGCTGGGAAACGACCCTTTCAATCAATGACCTGTTTGACGGCGTGCCAAAATAGCCCCCGTTTTTGTGCGATATCCTGGGATAAGCAGGTATCGTGGTGTTCGTATACCGCTGCTCGTCGCCCCCTAAAAGCCCTAACTGCCGACGCTCTAGAAATTGCTCTTCAAGATCTACCGTTGGTGTTCTGCGGCGAGAATGAGTCGATTTCATACAAATGAAGTGGAGAAATACTCATGTCAGATTTTCCCGCAGCTCATAGCATGGATACAACCTGGTTTGCTGTCGATGCCGAAGGTCATATCGGCATGTTCGATTCGAGTGAAGGTGGAGCGGTTCCAAAATCGAATTCTCAATTTATGAGAGAGTACTGGACGAACAGACAGGAAGATTTGTGTCTGTACGAGCTGAACGATCTATTTTGGCAATGGTCGCAGGAAAATGAAAACCACGTTGTTTATCTGGAAATGTCAGCTCATGAGGTTCTCCGAAAACTCGATCTCGACTTACCCGAGCTAAATTCTAACGAGCCGGGAACTAATTTAGCACCCTGGAGAAATGAGTTTGATATTTCGAGACTTGATTATTCACAATCATGGGAGTATGTCGATAGACAATGGTTATTAATTCTGGCAGGTGACGAATCAGAAACGTTTAAAATATTAAATAGCCACTGCTTTAGAACTTCAGATTACACGGGTTATGCTATTCGTTTTTCTGGAGAACCGAATATCCTTTTTTTAATGCGTTGTCCAAAGGCAACACTTCAGATGCTGTTTACCAAAAATTTGGTACAATATGCTTGCTCTTTCAGACTATATTCTAAGGATTTAGCAATATTACTGGGTTTATTTTATTACAGGCACAATTATTCCTCTCCATTCCCATACGAGTGCGACGGTCAACCCCTTCACCCCTTAAAACTCGATGATTTACCAGAAAATTTACAGGATATCTTGACTTGGACTTGGTTCGATGCAACTAAGTTTTCTGAAAGTCGGAAGATACAACCCATCGAACATATGCAATGCAGTACATGGGGTAAAAGTAAAGGGTGGGTTGATACTCACGGGAACGAACGAGAAGAACATCCTCACGATCGTCAAATGAAATAGACAAATCGCTAAATGCTACCCAATATCAATCATCAATTAAAACGAGCTTGCGAATTTTATTGCGTCGCTTCTCTCGATATTCTGCTTCCATTGCCGCAAAAAAAATGCGCCATGCCGGAAATGAAAAGATAGCGGGGAAAGCAATTTTTATCCCCAAAAATAAATTTTTTTGTTTGATAGCTGCCCAACTCCAGCGTAATTGAATATAGGCTCGAATTACTTTTAATTGAGGGGGTGACTCTTCTCGGTTGGTTTGAAGAAACTGATGTAATTGTGTGAGGATGGCAATATTTTCGTCGAGGGTGACGGCTATCTTATTTTCTGGCTTTTCTATTTTTTTCTCTCGAAAATTGAAGAGATAAACAAACGGACGACACAACCACGCTAAAAAAGCCCGATCGAATGCAGACTCATGCTGAGGACTGTGAAAACTATCTGGCACATTTTGAATAGAAGTATGCTGTTGAGATCGCTCTAGAATTTCGGGAGATTGAGAAAAAATTTTATCTGCGTACTTAGAAAATAACTTCTCTTCAGAGGTCCAAGGTTTTTGACGAAACAAAATTGCCTTAATTAAAAGCTTCCAAGCGCGAAGCGAAAAAATAGCTGGAAAAGCCGTCAAAAAACTAGAACTCAGTTTCCCTTGCTTGAGGGCAACAAAACTCCAGTGCAACTTTAAATAGTTTCTAATATCTTGAATTTGCGGTCGGTATTGATGATATCTGCGATGGACGAGGGTATGAATTTTTTGCTTCATCAAAATATTCGTTTTCATCCGCTTTTGCACGGAAAAGCGATGATTGTAAGCCCCCGGCCAAATGGTGCGATAGGCCAAACATTGATTGAGAAAGATCGCATCCCCGAACTGGGCGATTTTAATCCACGAATCGATATCGTCGCAGTTACCGTCAAAACTCGAATCCCAGCCTCCCGCTTGCCAAAACATATCTCGGCGAAATGCCACCTGAACGGGAGTGCCAAAAGGAACCATCTCCAGTAACATCCCGTAGTGAATGTCTTCTTGGGGAATATAAAAAGCTTTGCCGGGTCCAGTTTTGGGGGTGCGACTGAGTTCGACTTCCTCGGCATCGACTTGCGCCGCCTGACAGGAACAAATGACTGCTTGCGGGCGCAGGGCGATCGCCTTTAGCATCTCTTCAACGCAGTTTTGGGCCAGATAATCATCGTCGTCGAGGGGTTTAATCCACTCTCCCCGCGCCACTTTCACTCCGGCATTCATCGTCAAAGAGTGACCGAGATTCTCGGTATTGCAATGGTAAACCAGGCGATCGTCTCCCCGTTCGAGGAGTGAGTCTCGCAAGTCAATTACGTACTCCCGAGTTCCATCCGTCGAACAGTCATCGGCCACCACCACTTCACAGGCGATCGTTTGGGACAAAGCCGACTCGATCGCCCGTTTTAATAAATCGAGGCGGTTATAGGTTGTAATGACGATGCTGAAATTCATGCACCTAGATAACTTGCCGAGATGGTTTTCCAACTGGGCTGGATGTTGACACAAAACCATAATCGAGCGATGCACCTCATTTTAGCCTTTGTTCGACGATACTTCGACTATACATTCGCGGGTTGTCCGAGTGTTGAAAAAAGCACCCGGTCAACGCTTGAGATTGCCGCGTTTGGAATTGAGCAGGTGTTGTCAAACAGAGTATTGTCAAGCAGAGTGCTGTCGAGCAAAACACTGCCAAACAAAACTGCCGTGCAATCCATAGGGAACGTGATGTTTTAAGTGTAGCCGCGCCACGGGGCCGGCATCGAGATCCTTGGCATCCAAAATTACGACATCCGATCGATCGTGAGCCGCATCGTAAATCATCACCAACACCCAACCATCATCTTCTGCCGTCGCACCGGGACGGGGAACGAAAATCGGTTCGCCGCCAAACCCTCGGGGGGCAAAGCTGTAAAGCTGCCGTTCTCCGGTCTGTAAGTCCAGCTTCAACACCCCTTGCAACGGCGCGTTGCCCGTTTCCTCATGGGCGGCCCCGAGATATACGTATCGATACCCCCGCCCCACATTTTGCGGGTGCAGGCTGGGAAACTCGCAGCAACGGGATTCGAGAACGCGATGGGCGACGGTTTGTTCCTCTAACGAGAGTTCCAAGCGCCATAACTGCCCGGCCGGAACGCTTTGAAAATCTAACTCCCGGAAATCTGCATCGGGTTCGACGGTGGGGAAAGAATCGTAGCAAATGGAGTCTACATAGATTTTGTCGCCCTCTTCCCAAGCGTTGGCATGGTGAAACACGAAGGAGGAGGGAGCTTCGAGAATTTGTACTTCGCGATTATCCGGAGAACGGGGAATCAGAATCACTTGGGTAGGGCGCGTCGGATCGAAACTCACGCACTCGGCCGCCCCCCGCAATCCCAGGGCAAAGGGAAAGGGATTGAAGCGAACGGGATTCTGGAAGAAAATGCAGTAGTTGGGGGTAATCGCCATGTCGTGGATGAAGGCAAAGCCGGGAATGACATGGTCGTGTTGTCGCAGCAAGTCGCCTGCCGGGTTGAATTCGTAGATCGTGAGGGTACTTGAAAGTCCGGCTTTGAGGGCGAAATTGACCAAACAGGGCGCACCGCCATCCATTTCGCAGTGGGGGTCGATGCGAGGATGGGCGGAAAACGCATCGCCGGGTTTCAAAAGTCCGTCGAGATCCTCAAGACCGATGGTTTCCAAGGTGGCCGGATCGAGGCGATGGGGTTGGGCGGCTTCCCAAAGCGCGAGGAGTTTTTTTCCCCAGTAAATAATACTTGTATTGGCAATATTTTTGAGTCTTAAATCGAAGGCATTTGCCAGCCATCCGCCGGGTTTTAGGGTACCAAAAACACCGCGATAAAGCATTTTGTTCGCTTGCTTTTCGGCGACGTATCCTTCAGTGCGAACGAAGCGGTTTTTAAAATGCGCTCGACCGTCTTTAAAGGCGATCGAGCAAATCATTCCATCACCATCAAAGGGGTGATGAAGGGGTTGTCCGGCAACTTCGAGCAAACCCGGTCCGTTCCGAAATAGAGTCCCTTCTAATTGGGTGGGAATTTCACCTTCAATTTCTTCGATCGGGTAATCGTATTCGTTGGGCTGAGAACGATAACCTCCCTGCCAGTCTTGGCGATCGTAGGGTAAGGACGAGGCAGCAACGGTTCGATCGGAGTCAGCCTGCAAGGAGTTTTTAGTTGACATGTTGGAGTCGTTCTAGTAACAGTTGGTAGATATTTTTTTGTATTCTATTATACAGGCAAGTTTGCCCTTAATTGAATTATAAATGGAACTCGATCCATTTCAAAAAAATTCCCCAGCATTCCGCTGGGGTTCGAGGTTTGCGATATTCAACTATTTCGACTCAGATCTCAATTATTTTTGAGCAGATGCTTAACCATATTATCTTTGACCATCATCTGTCGTAATACTTCTAATAAGCAGTCTTGCGCTTCCTCTCGGCTGAGCGTTTTGACTTGCTTCTGTAAGACCTGTAGTCTGAATTTCTGCTCCATACTAAGCTGAGCTGGCATATCCATATAGACCGCTCCTTTCATACATGATTTACATAAGTTGTCCTCACCGCAAATTAGGTGAGGGGATATTGTTAATTAATATAACGCTTCTATTGGTAAAATGTCTACGTTGTCAAGTGAATACTAATCAAAGCAACAAAAATTCATACTAAAGAGAAACCGTTTCGTTAAATTGTTGACATTTCCTGTCAGAGCGAAATGCTAGAGAAGGCTTCGATGTGCGACCCGATCGCATCTCAATTCACCTCGCCTCAACCGAATTCGCCTAACGCCACAACCACGGGGGTTACAAAATATGTCGATCGGAATGCCCTGAGAACATATCGGCGATCGATACCAAGCTTATATCTATTTTTTAGATATAGTGATATTTTTGGATATATGCATTCAGATTAAAACAGCCGCAAATTATTCAAATGAGCGATCGAGACTTGAGTTTGACCCCCAATCAGGAGGTTATTTTGTCGGCCCTTCGTTTCCACACGCGCTACGGTCTCGAAATTATGGAGGCAATCGAAAAAAGTGGAGGCAAGCAAATCCGGTTTAATTCCCTCTATCCCAACTTGAAAAAGCTCGAAGGAAAAGGCTTTGTCAAATCCGAATGGGGAGATGAAGCACCCGAACGGCACAGTGGAGCCAGACGGAAATACTATCGGATTACGGGGTTAGGGGTTCAAGCGCTCGAAATCAAGCACCAGCTATTAAATCGCGTCGCGCGTTGGACTCCGGAACCCAAGGGGGTATGAGATGCGTAAAGATATCGAACTTGCGGGAAAAATTGGTCAATTCGCCAGCCGTTTTCCCGAAGAATGGCAAGAGTATCAAGATTGGCTCCGAGATATTATTCACGCTCGATCGATTTTTAAAGTGCGCGATCGAGCGTGGCGAGTCAGGCTAATTTTTTACTGGCGCTTATTCTATTTTGTCGCTTACTTTACCCGTGTTCTGCTCTTCAATCGACTGCAAAAAAAGGTCTCGCACGCATCTTCTTGTCCGGGAAACATATTCTCAAAAATCGAACGTATCATGACTCAATCGATTTGGTCCGATCGGTCTCGCTATATTCTGCAACGTACGGCCACCCTACTTGCAGTCGCCGAACTTACCCTGTGCGGTATTGCGGCAATCACCGGGATTATGCTGGCATTTTACTATCAGCCAACCGCGATGGGAGCCTATACCTCCCTCAGTGCAATTATTCGTGAAATCCCCAACGGGGCGATCGTTCTGGCCCTCCACGATATTGCCGGGAACGGTTTAATTATCCTGGCTTTAATTCAAATTGCCGTGATGTTTTTTGGCAGAGAGTTTTTATTCTCTTGGTTTGCTGGATGGATGAGCGGTATTTTATTAGCACTAGCGGCGATCGGTCTGAGTTGGACGGCGATCGTCCTGACTTGGGAACAGACCAGTTTCTGGCGCTTCAAAATCGAGCTGAGTATTATCGAGTCGATTCCTTGGGTGGGTTCTTTCCTGCGAGAGGTTCTCGCCGGAGGCAGCGGGATTAGCACGATTACCATACAGCACATGTACGCATTACACAGCTATATTTTAGCGATCGGGGCAATTCTGTTGTCGATCGTACATCTGGTGTCTCTGGTATTCCAAGAGCAACACTGGAAACCGAGCGAATCTCGATTGAGTTTAGAACCGTTTTGTCAGAGCAATAATCGATCGTCCACTTAGGAGGATTTTGTCAGAAACGAGACAGGGAGATAGGGAGACAAGGGAGATGAGGGGGACAAGGGAGATAGGAGGACGCGGAGGAAACGGGGGAAACGGGAGAAACGGGAGAAACGGAGGAAAAATTTAGTTCCCCAAGCTCCCCAAGCTCCCCCTCATCTCCCTTGTCTCACCCAAAAATGTCCGATTCCGAACTGACATTACAATAAAGTGCCAGTAACGATGCACTCCATATTTCGATCGAAGTTTCTATGATTGATTCACCTCGCCTGCGCAAAGCGATCGTTCCCGCTGCCGGATTCGGCACTCGTCTATTTCCCGCCACCCAAGTGGTGAAAAAAGAATTACTCCCCATCGTCGATGCCGAAGGACGGGCAAAACCGGCGATTGTCGCCATCGTTGAAGAAGCCATCAACGGCGGAATAGAAGAAGTGGGAATCGTCATCCAACCAGGCGATCGCGGCATTTTCGAGGCGTTATTCAAAGCACCGCCCAAACCGCAACTCTGGCAAAAACTCAAACCCCACCAGCACGAATACAGCCAGTACCTCCAGGAAATGGGAAAGCGAGTGGTACTGCTCGAACAAACCACCCAAGACGGCTACGGTCATGCCGTTTATTGCGCTCGCGACTGGGTGGGAGACGAGCCGTTTATGCTGCTGCTGGGCGACCACATCTACGCTTCAAAGACCGAGATATCCTGCGCCGGCCAAATGCGGCAGGTGTATGAAAGAACCGGACGCAGCGCGATCGGATTGCGGGTAATGCCGGGAAACACCATTCACCTGAGCGGATGCGCCACGGGAACTTGGCAGGATGCAGCGACCCTATCTCTGACGAAGATTGCCGAAAAACCCAGTCTGGAGTACGCGCGGCAACACTTGCGCGTTGAGGGGTTAGGAGAGGATGAGTTTCTGACGATGTTCGGGATTTACGTGTTGGAAGCCCGAATTTTCGAGTATTTAGAGCAGCATATTGCCGAAAATTTCCGCGAAGGGGGAGAGTTTCAGCTTACTTCTTGTTTGGAAAAATTATGTCGGGATGTCGGCGCAGTTGGCTATATCGTGCGGGGTCAATGCTTTGATTTCGGCATTCCCGAGACTTACCGTCAAACGGCGATCGATTTTGGCGCGCACTAGGTCTTGCCCCTTCTCCCCTTCTCCGCGTCCCCGTATCCCCGCGTCCCCCATCCCTTAAAAAAAGAGGCAACCCATTCAAGATCGCCTCTTTCGAGAGTGAGAGTTAAGCAACAAACCCGAGTCGGTTCATCGCATCCATATCTCTAGCAGCCGATACCGACGTAGCGGAAACCGGCTTTTTCCATTTCCTCGCGACCGAGGAAGTTGCGTCCGTCGATGAGGACGGGATTAGACATTTGCTTGGCCATGCTACTGTAATCGAGGGATTGGAATTGCTGCCAGTCGGTCACCAATACCAAGGCATCGCAGCCATCAGCCAACCGTTCGGGATCGGTTTCCACCAAAACCCCGGTCAAACCGTCGCGCAGCCCCGAAGCCGAGACGATCGGATCGTATGCTTTGACTTTCGCGCCCAAACGATTTAGGTTTTCAATCAGTAGCAGCGAAGGTGCGTCGCGCATATCGTCGGTGTCGGGCTTGAAGGTTAAACCCAGCAAGCCGACGGTTTTACCCTTGAGGATTTTGAGTTCTTTTTGCAGTTTCTCGAGAGCCAACAGGCGCTGGCGCTTGTTCACGTCAACAGCGGCTTTGAGCAATTGCGCGTCGTAGCCGTAGTCGTCGGCGGTGTGCACCAGGGCCGAGACATCTTTGGGGAAGCAAGATCCGCCCCAGCCGATACCCGCCTGGAGAAACTTGCCACCGATGCGAGAATCCAAACCGATGCCTTGCGCAACTTGCGTCACATCTGCACCGACGCGATCGCAAATATTGGCCACTTCGTTGATGAAGCTGATTTTGGTGGCGAGGAACGAGTTCGCCGCATACTTAATCATTTCGGCGGAGTTCAAATCCGTCATCACCACAGGAACCTCGGGCAAAGAAGGATCTTCAGCAAATTTGCGTTGGGTGATGGGTTGGTACAGTTCCTGCATCATCGTCAAAGGCTTCGATGCATTGCTACCCAAAACGATGCGATCGGGGTTGAACGTATCGTACACGGCCGAACCTTCGCGCAAGAATTCGGGGTTGCTGACCACATCGAACTCGGCGGTCATTTCCGCCGGAATTGCATTACCACCATCGCCAGCTATGGCTTTCTGACGTTCGGCAATGCCATCGAGGACGATCATCCGCACCCAGTCACCGGAACCGATCGGTACGGTAGACTTGTTGACGATGACTTTGTACCCTTGGCTCATATGGGTGCCGATACCGCGAGCCACGGCTTCGACGTAGCGCGTATCGCTTTCTCCCGTCGGCAGGGGGGGCGTACCAACTGCAATAAATAAAATCTCGCCGTGGTTGACACCGGCAGCCAGATCGGTGGTAAACTCGATAGTCCCAGCTTCAATAGCAGCTTCCATAATCTCTGAAAGACCCGGCTCGAAGATCGGAGAGCGACCGGCCTTCATCATTTTGACTTTCTCTTCGTTGTTGTCAACGCAGATAACGCTGTGTCCGACGTGAGCCAGACAAGCTCCCGTCACGAGACCAACATATCCGGTGCCAATGACGCAAACACGCATATCAGTTACAATCCTTGCTAACTAAAAATATAGGGTCGGGGTTCATCAATGATGTCGCCCCGTCAGAAATCCTGACAGGTGGTTCGATCCCAATATAACGAACAGACTGTGCGAGCACCTAGGTCTAACTCAACTTCCTCCTGGGTTGTTATTGGGAGGAAAGGCGATCGCGAAAATCGTCAATCGTCAGCTTCAATCCTTCATCTAAAGCGATAGAAGGTTCCCACCCCAACCAATTTTTGGCTTTGGTAATATCAGGTTGGCGGCGACGCGGATCGTCTTTGGGAAGCGACTCGAATTGAATCGGTACGTCAGGATCGATTTTGGCTTGGATGGCTTGAGCGAGTTGCAAAATCGTATACTCTCCCGGATTGCCGAGATTGATCGGTCCGAGATGTTCTTCGTTATTCATCAGCCGGATAAATCCTTCGACTAAATCCGACACGTAACAGAAGCTGCGAGTTTGCGAACCATCGCCGTAAACCGTTAGAGGAATCCCCTTGAGGGCTTGAACGATAAAGTTGCTGACGACTCGACCGTCGTTTTGTTGCATTCGAGGGCCGTAAGTATTGAAAATACGCGCCACCCGCACGTCAACCCCATTTTGACGGTGGTAGTCGAATGCCAGGGTTTCGGCAACTCGCTTTCCCTCGTCGTAACAGGAACGAATGCCGATGGTATTAACGTTACCGCGATATTCTTCAACTTGAGGATGCACGTCGGGATCGCCGTAGATTTCCGACGTAGAAGCTAGAAAGAACCGAGCTTTAACTCGCTTGGCAAGTCCGAGCATATTCAACGTCCCGAGGACGTTGGTTTTGATGGTTTTGACTGGATTGTACTGATAGTGAACGGGAGAAGCCGGACAAGCAAGATGGTAAATTTGATCGACTTCGAGCCGAATTGGTTCGGTAATATCGTGGCGGACCATCTCAAAATAAGGATTTCCGATCCACTTGAAAATATTACGCTTGCTTCCGGTAAAGTAATTGTCTAAGCAGATCACTTCGTGACCTTGTTCCATCAACCGATCGATGAGGTGGGAACCGAGGAATCCCGCGCCGCCCGTGACCAAAATTCTCATGCGAGTTATCTCTTCTTAATCTTGGAGTGAGATTCGACTTCTAAGGTATACTGCGATCGAACCAACTGTCCAGACCCGAGCCGGGGTTGAGCTGAAAACTTCATCAAATTGCGATAAGCGCGATCGAATTGCACGGCGATCGGATGAAAATCCCAACCTATCCCAACTTTCGGCTTAGACGATCTGCTCCGACCTATGTCTCACCCCCTATACGTTGCATTTATCTGGCACCAGCACCAACCTCTCTACAAAAGTCGTGCTGAAGAATCCGCTGCTGCTTACCGCCTGCCTTGGGTGCGGCTGCACGGTACGAAAGATTATCTAGATTTGGTATTAATTTTAGAGCGATACCCGCAACTCCATCAAACGGTCAATTTGGTGCCATCTCTGATTTTACAGCTTGAAGAATACATTAGCGGCGAGGCGATCGACCCGTATTTGCAAGTAGCACTCGCGCAGGCCGAACAACTCACCCCCGATCGAAAACAATTCGCCATCGAGCATTTCTTCGATGCCAACCACCATACCCTGATCGATCCCCATCCGCGATATCGCCAACTCTACGAACAGCGTCAGGATAACGGCATCGACTGGTGTTTGGCAAATTGGCAAGCCAACGACTACGGCGATTTAGCCGCGTGGCACAACCTCGCCTGGATCGATCCGGTGTTTTGGGAGGACGAGCAAATCTCCCGGTGGCTGGAGCAAGGGAAAAACTTCACTCAGAGCGATCGAGCGGCAATTTTTGCCAAACAGAAGGAAATTCTCGCCCGCATCGTTCCCCAGCACCGTCAGATGCAAGAAACGGGACAATTGGAGGTGACCACCACCCCCTACACCCACCCGATTTTACCCCTGCTTGCCGATACCGATGCCGGCCGGGTTGCCGTTCCCAACATGACCCTGCCCGATCGCCGTTTTCAGTGGCCCGAGGATATTCCCCGCCACCTGCGCAAGGCTTGGGAGATGTATAAAGACCGCTTCGGCCGACCGCCTCGGGGACTGTGGCCCTCAGAACAGTCGGTGAGTCCGGCAATTTTGCCCTATATCGCCCGAGAAGGGTTCGAGTGGATTTGCTCCGACGAGGCGGTATTGGGATGGACGCTGAAACACTTTTTCCACCGAGATGGGGCAGGGAACGTTTGCGAACCGGAGCTATTGTACCGTCCCTACCGCTTGGAAACTCCCGACGGGGATTTATCGATCGTCTTTCGAGACCACCGCTTGTCGGATCTGATCGGCTTTACCTACGGTTCGATGCCGCCCAAGAAAGCAGCCGCCGATATGGTCGGTCACCTCGAGGCGATTTCGCGATCGCTCAAATACCGTCAGGAAACTGGCAGTCCGACTTTAGATAACCCCTGGCTGGTGACGATTGCCCTCGATGGGGAAAATTGCTGGGAGTTCTACGAACGAGATGGCAAGCCGTTTTTAGAATCGCTTTACGAAACCCTGAGCGATCGTGACGATATCAAATTGGTGACGGTTTCCGAGTTTCTCGATAAATTCCCCACCACCGCCACCCTTCCGGCAGACAAACTCCACAGCGGATCGTGGGTGGATGGCAGCTTTACCACTTGGATCGGCGATCCGGCGAAAAATCGGGCGTGGGATTTACTCGCCGACGCGCGGCAAGTGTTGGCAGACCATCCAGAGGCAACGGAAGAGGCAAACCCGGAAGCGTGGGAAGCTCTGTATGCCGCCGAAGGGTCCGACTGGTTCTGGTGGTTCGGCGAGGGGCATTCGTCCAACCAGGATGCGATGTTCGATCGCCTCTTCCGAGAGCATTTAGTCGCCCTCTACCAAGCCCTGGGCGAACCCGTTCCCGAGTCGGTTTCTCAGGAGGTGGAAGAGCATACTCCCTCGGGAGATCGAACTCCCCTGAGCTTCATCCATCCGATTATCGACGGTCGGGGAGACGAACAGGATTGGGATTCGGCCGGTCGCTTGGAAGTGGGCGGCACGCGGGGAACCATGCACCGCAGCAGTGCGATTCAGCGGCTGTGGTACGGGGTCGATCACTTGAATTTCTACCTGCGCTTGGATTTCCGCAGTGGGGTTCGTCCGGGGAAAGATTGCCCCCCGGAGTTGAATTTACTCTGGTACTATCCCTACCGCACCATGCACAACAGTCCCATTCCCCTCAGCGAAGTCCCCGACAACGCCCCGGCGAATTATCTGTTCCACCACCACTTGGAAATTAACCTGCGCAGCCAGTCGGTGTGGTTCCAAGAGGCGATCGAAGATCATCAGTGGCATCCGCGCAATTCTCGCGCTCAAGTGGGGTTGGATACCTGTTTGGAAGTGGCGATTCCCTGGGCGGATTTGCCGACAGAACCGGATTGGTCGTTGCAGATGATGTTGGTACTCTCCCAGGGCGATCGATTTAGCGATGCAGTTCTCGATGAGGGTCTGGTTGAAATTGTGATGCCGTAGGTTTGACGATATTCGATCGGTAATTTGCAAATATCTCAACCTATTCCAGTATTAGGGGTAATGAGCAGTTGGAGAGGTAATGATTACTGCTCGAACCTCAACCTTCGAGTGCATTTCGATCGTCAGCCTGCTGGCTCGCTTCTTAACAACACTCGCCCGATCCATACCGACCACGCGATACCGAGTAACAACACGATGATTCCTAGAGGTGGTATCAAACTGAGTACTCCAATTCCCAGTCCGAGATAGCATAAGGATTTGGGTAGCTGCCGACCCTTGAGGGATATCCAACTGATTAACAAAAACCACACACCATCTAGGACGAGCGCAGCTAATCCGAGAAGGCCAATAATGCTATTTACTCGATCGAGCGACAATATTGCCCCGCTAGGATCGCTCGCTTGAGAAATTGCATATAAACTGAGCGTAGCATTGCAAAACAAGCACAGAACGGAGCAAAAGCCAAATCCAGTTGCTACCCAGAGTAAGGTGGAATTGAGAGTTAAATTGTCGCGGTTTAAATAGCTCGCAATTGCCAAAATCAGGACGATAGAAATTGCGACTGAGATAAATTTCAAACCGTCTTGTACGAGTAATGGTGCGGGATTTTGGACTGCCATTTGGGCGAGTTTGCTGGGGTCGGACATGGCTGCCGGACCAATCAGTACAATTGCCGTTGCAAACATGGCGATCGCCACGGCAACGTTGAGAAATGCAGCAATACCACCGATTTTTTGCAAGCGTGACATGAGTCAAGTTTTCGTAAAAATTAAGGTTCGATTCTAGATACGGTTATAGTCTTAATTGGTCGGTGCGGGTTTTGAATTGAAATTTTGGGTAGGACTCCGAACATATTACTAAACCCGCCCTTACAGAGTCTTTGGGCAGACCTGACATCTGAATGCTTACGATTTTTCTATACTTCGATCGTCAATAATTACCGAACAAATCGATCGCATCTAGACAGAAGATCGATTCGGGTTCAACAAGTTCGAGTGGTTGGCAAAATGGGAATTCAACAACCCGATCGATCGTCAATTCTCTTCGACGTTTCCTTCGCCCCCAGCATCCTCTGTTGTCGGTGTTTCTAGGGTATCGGTTTCGGGAACTTCGACTTCGGGAGTATCGGTTTCGGGAACTTCGACTTCAGGAGCATCCACGTCAGGACTCTCGACTTCGGGAACTTCAACTTCGCCGTTTTCGGGAGTCGCATCCGGCGTTGCATCGAGACCCGGAGTCTCCTCTTCGGGTACTGACTCGTTCCCCGGCACCAGCCCACCCGGTAGTCCAGTACCGGGAGTCAGGTTGGGAACGGTCGAATCCGTTTCTCCAGAAGGGGTAGGCGGAACGCTGGGGATATTCGTTCCCGGCAAACTTCCCGGTGCTGCTGGGAAACCTGGCGATGGGTTGAATCGATCGAGGGTATTGGGTTGGTTGAGTTCCGGCTCGCTTGTTGGCAGAGTTGCTAGGGCCACGCGCTCTCCCCCCACCGAGCGCAGCAAATCGAGTACCTGAACCACTTTCTCGTATTGTGCCATGGGGTGAGCGTGAAGCACGATCAGCCCATTAGGTCTGGCTTCTCGATAGCTTTGCAACACCCCCGTGAGTTGTCGCGTATTGACGGCAACCCACTGCTGCGATCGATCTTCGATCGAAACCTGACCGATGGGATCGATAACCACCATAAACATTTCCCGCATCTGAGCTTCCCCGGTACTCGCCCGAGGTAAGTCCAAACCGATGGCTTGCTGGCGACTCAAACCCACTGCCCCGAGGATAAAGAAAGTGAGAATGCAGAAGATGACATCGATCAGGGGCAAGATTTGAATCTGGATGTCATCGGTGTGAGACTCGAGATTAATTTTCATGGGGTTTCGGGGGGTTTGCCGTCGGGGCTGGAAGGTTTGGGGTTCTCTTCAGGGCGATCGGTTTCGGTGAGGGCCGGAGTTTCCCCATTGGATTTAGGCGGAGAGATCGAGTCGGTAACGCTTGCTGAAGTAGGCGGGGGGGCGACGGTATCGAGTTGGGGTTGGATGGGGGGTAATGGCTGGGTTTCGACTTCTGGAGCGATCGGGGGTTTGAAATCGTTATGTTTATCGTTCTTATCGTTCCGTTTGACGATCGGCTTGCGGGAGGGTTTGGGCAAGTCGGCAGACACCTCGGGCGGGGTAATTCCGGCCGGGCGATCGATACCCCAGAATTGACGATAGAGTAATTCTAGCTCGCTTCCCGATTTGCGAAAGACTTTGACTTGATTGAAGAGAAAAACTTGAAACAGGCGGTAAAACGCCACGCTGACGATCGCCACGCTTAAGCCAAAAGCGGTACTGATCAGAGATTCCCCGATCCCCAGCGTCACCCCCGTCGTGGCGGCCGTCCCTAAGTCGCTAATGCTAATCGAACCGAGCGATCGAATCAAACCCAACACCGTCCCGAACAGTCCCAGGAGAGGAGAGAGGGCAATCACCGCTTCGAGGATTTTGTCCCCTCGGCGCATATTTGCTAACTCCTCATCTGCCGAGGATTCGAGGGCTAGTTCAAAGGCTTCCGGACTGGGAGCATCGAGTCGCAACGGAGCGTAGAGAAAACGCCCGATGGGCTGGTTTCTGGCTTGTTTGGAGATTTGCTTGGCCACCGCCCAGTCGTGGCGGGCGGTTTCGAGGACTCGATCGACAATTTCTTTTTCTTTGGTGAGTACGCGCATCCAGAACCACAGCCGTTCTACGATCGTCCCCACGGACAAAATCGAGAGAAACAGCAGGGGCCACATGGCAATGCCACCTTTCTCAAATAGGTCTGCTACACTCTCCACGGTCTACTACTCTCCCTAGATTTGGTCAGTTCGTCGGTGATGGCGGGGTTCGGCGATCGACTTCGATGGCAGGCGGATATTCGGTCTTTATTGTATCGATCGAAGGGCAACATTACCGATTTCTATCGGAGATCTCGACAAGATCTCCGCGATAAATGTTGCCGAACGAGACTTTGTATTTGAGTTTTGGATTTGAGTATTTGAGGGCGATCGCCACTGCTACGAGGACAGCTCGATAATACATCCGTTTGTGGCTGCCGCAGCCTCCCCCGACCTTCACCGGAGTCTGAATTCTCCAGGCGATCGCCATCGATCCCCGCGCTGCCCCTCACGGGTTGCTTACAATCCCAAATCGGTGACAGCCCCCAAGCTGCTCGAGGAAACCAACTTAGCATATTTTGCCATCACTCCCGCTCGGTAACGGGGAGTATGGGGTTGCCAGCGATCGCGCCGCCGTTGCAATTCCTCGTCGGAAATGTCTAAGTGCAGCGATCGGGCCTTGGCATCGATGGTAATGGTATCTCCTTCTTCTACCAGGGCGATCGTCCCCCCTACGGCCGCTTCTGGAGCAACGTGACCGACGACCATCCCGTAAGTTCCCCCAGAAAAGCGTCCGTCGGTAATCAACCCCACGGAGTCGCCCAATCCCGCACCGATAATCGCGGAGGTGGGGGCGAGCATTTCCCGCATTCCCGGTCCGCCTTTGGGGCCTTCGTTGCGAATGACAATGATATCTCCGGGCTGAATTTGGTGGGCGAGAATCGCTTTGAGGCACTCTTCCTCCGACTCGAAAACCCGCGCGGGTCCGGTAATTTGCGGCTTTTTCACCCCACTGATTTTCGCCACCGCCCCTTCAGTGGCCAGGTTTCCTTTGAGGATGGCTAAATGACCTTGGGCGTAGACCGGATTGTCCCAAGGGCGAATCACCTCTTGGTTAGCTGGAGGAGAAGCGGGGATATCGGCGAGTTGTTCGGCGATCGTCTTGCCGGTGATGGTGAGGGCATTGCCATGAATTAAACCCCGATCGAGCAACATCTTCATCACCTGGGGAACCCCCCCGGCTTGGTGAAACTCGGTGGTGACGTAGTGTCCGCTGGGTTTGAGATCGCACAGCACCGGGACGCGACCGCGAATGGTTTCAAAGTCGTCGATGATGAGTTCGACTCCAATGGCATGGGCGATCGCCAGTAGGTGCAGAACCGAATTGGTCGATCCGCCCACGGCCATGATGACGGTGATCGCATTTTCAAAGGCCTTGCGCGTCAAGATTTGTTTGGGCAAAATTTGCGCTCGAATCGCTTCGAGCAAAACTTTCCCCGACGCTTCGGTACTGTCGGCTTTTTCCGCATCCTCGGCGGCCATCGTCGAAGAATACATCAAGCTCAACCCCATCGCTTCGATCGCCGAAGACATGGTGTTAGCCGTGTACATGCCGCCGCAGGAACCCGCTCCCGGACAGGCATTGCGCTCTACCGCCAGCAGTTCCTCGTCGTCAATTTTTCCGGCACTGTGCTGTCCGACGGCCTCGAAGGCACTGACTACCGTCAGGTCGGTCCCGTTGTGGTGTCCGGGTTTAATCGTCCCACCATAGACGAAGATCGCCGGAATATTCAACCGCGCGATGGCGATAATGGCTCCAGGCATATTTTTATCGCAACCGCCGATGGCGAGTACCCCGTCGAGACTTTGACCGTTGCAGACGGTTTCGATCGAGTCGGCAATCACCTCGCGAGAGACCAGGGAATACTTCATCCCTTCCGTACCCATGGAAATCCCGTCGCTAATCGTAATCGTGCCGAAACGCTGGGGCATCCCACCGGCCGCGCGAATTCCCACCTCCGCGCGATCGGTTAAATCGTTCAACCCCACGTTGCACGGCGTAATCGTACTGTAGCCATTCGCAACGCCGACGATCGGTTTACTAAAATCCTCATCTTCAAATCCCACAGCCCGCAGCATGGCTCGGTTTGGCGAGCGGGCATTTCCTTTGGTGATCGCTTGGCTTCTCAAATTATCCGGCATCGATCGTGTTCTCCCTGAATAACAACGTAGGAGGGCAATAAATTAGGAAAGTCGCGATCCGCGTTTTGAGTCCTCCGCCTGGGGCGATCGCGGGTCGCAGATCTCGAACGATCGTTTAAGTATCGATCGTTACCTTATTGATTTTGTCAGAACATTCGATCGTTTGTGGGAATTCTTTCGATCGGATTTACAAGCCTCCTGCCGAAGAACTCCATTAGAACTCCATTCCCATCGAGCCAAGATGAAGGGAGTACACTCGAATCAGGGGCGATGGGGAAGCAACGCTTGGGGTCGATCGCAGTCACCGGGAGATTTTGAGAACACCATGATAGTCACGATGAAAAGCATCACAGTACAGGAATTATTGACACGGTATGAGGAGGGAGAACGTCGCTTTGGGGATATCGATCTCGGTCGTGCCGATCTCGTCGGGGTCAACCTTCAAGGGGCGGAATTTCGCCGTGCCAATCTAGCCGGGAGCAATTTGCAAGGCGCGCAGTTACAGGGGATTAACTTTCGCGAAGCCAACTTACTCGGGGCGAATCTGAGAGATGCCAACCTCCAAGAAGCCAATTGCATCGGTTCTCAACTGACGCGAGCAGATCTCTCGGGGGCGAATCTGAACGGTGCAAACCTGCGGGGAGCAAAACCGATCGAAGCAATCCTCGAAGGCGCAGACTTGAGCGAAGCATCGATCAACGAAGCGGATTTAACCAAAGCCAATCTCACCCGCGCCATCCTCAAAGAAGCCAATCTGATTCGATCGAACTTGAATCGAGCCTGTTTGCACGCTGCCGTGTTGGAATGGGCGAACCTCACGATTTGCGTGTTAAACGAAGCAGATTTAACCCAGGCCAATTTGATGAAAACCTCCCTCAACAGCGCCAGCTTGACTCGTGCAGACCTCACGGGAGCAGATTTGAGTTTTGCTAAATTGAGCGGGGCCAATCTCACCCAAGCCAATCTCACCGATGCCCAATTGCGAGCGGCGAATATCAGTTGGGCAACCCTGCGCGGGGCGAACTTATCGAGTGCGAGCATGTATCGCACCAACCTCAATTGGTCGAATCTCTCCGGGGCAAACCTCACCAAAGCCGTTTTAATGAGCGCCCGCATCTCCAATGTTAATTTTCGCAATGCCCAACTGCAAGGGGCGATGATGCCTGACGGTTCGGCTTATCAGGGGTGATGGGGAAGATGGGGGAGAGTGAATGCAAAATTAAAAATTAAAAATGCAAAATGGGGGAAGGGGTCTGGGGTGCAGGGTGCCCAGAACGGAAAATACCCACTTTCTCCTTTGTCTCCCTTGCCTCTCTTCTCTCCGCGTCTCTCCAACATCCAACACCTGCATATAAATTCATATTGGTCTATAGTAATCGGAAAGTTCTTGGAATCGGGCAGATATGAATAAAGTGCGCGTTGGATTGCTGTTTGGCGGACGATCGGGCGAACATGAGGTTTCAATTAGTTCCGCCAGGGCGATCGCTCGCGCGTTTGCCGACCCGACCAACACCAGCCAGTACGAACTCCACCCTTTCTACATCCAAAAAGATGGCATCTGGCAGGCTCCAGAGGTCGCCCAACCAGTACTCGACTCGGGAAAGCCCCTACCATCGGATACCCCAGACCCCGCTCGACTCTGGCAGTTTCCCCCGCAAGTCGCGGATATCGATGTGTGGTTCCCCATTCTCCACGGGCCGAACGGAGAAGATGGAACCGTGCAGGGGTTACTGGGTCTGATGCAAGTGCCTTTCGTGGGAACGGGGGTGTTGGGTTCGTCTGCGGGGATGGACAAACTGGCGATGAAATCGATCTTCGATCGCGCTGGACTGCCCCAGGTTAAATATACGGCTGTCACCCGCGAGCAGGTCTGGTCGAATCCCTGCATCTTTCCCAAACTCTGCGACGACATCGATAGCGCCCTGGGTTATCCCTGTTTTGTCAAACCCGCCAATTTAGGGTCTTCGGTGGGGATTGCCAAAGCCAAAACCCGCAGCGAACTCGAAAAAGCCCTCGACAATGCCGCCAGCTACGATCGCCGCATTATCGTCGAAGCAGGGGTGAACGCGCGAGAAATTGAATGTGCCGTCCTCGGCAACGAAAATCCCCAAGCCTCGGTTATCGGCGAAATCACCTTCGAGAGCGACTTTTACGACTACGAAACTAAATATACTGAAGGTCTGGCGGATTTACACATTCCCGCCCCCATTCCCGAGGCGATCGCCACCCAAGTCCGAGAGATGGCCGTCCGAGCCTTCTGTGCCCTGGACTGTGCGGGTTTGGCAAGGGTAGACTTTTTCTATGTCGAAGCGACTGGCGAAGTATTGATTAACGAAATCAATACTTTACCTGGATTCACCGCCACGAGCATGTATCCTCAACTCTGGGGGGCGACGGGCATTCCTTTCGCGCAACTTGTCGATCGCCTCGTCCGATTCGCCATCGAACGCCACGCTCCGTAACTCAACTGTACCCAAACGACCGATGATTTCCTCTCCCACTCCCGATCCGGCTGACGATCGAGCCGAATCATCTCCTTCCCTAAATCCGGAACCCGATCGCCTCGTTCCCCAAGTTCCCAAAGGGGTCGAGCGATCGGAACCCCGCCGCATCTCTGCATCCCGCACCTATCCGAGATGGTTGCCCTACCTGCTATTTTTTGTCCTGGGAATACTCGGGGTCGGCTTGGTGAGTGGCGGGACGATCGCCTACAATGCCCTCACCGATCCCGGTCACATCGCCTCGAACTACGTCCGTCCCCGAGAGGTAAAGTTCTCTCGATGGACTCTCGCCGCGATCGGTACGACTTGTACGATCGGTTCTCTATTAGTCGCCCACCGGATTGAGAACGATTAGCAGTAGGCTTGGGGGCTTGGGTAGCTCTCGGAGGCTTGGGAAGACAAGGAAGAATTTTGCATTCATTCCCCCGTTTCTCCCAATTCTCCCGTTTCCCCCGTTTCTCTCCTTCTCCGCGTCCCCGCGTCCCCAGCTCTCCATTCCCCGCTCCCATGACTCAACGAACTTGGATTCTCATATGTCTGGGTTACTTGACATTTTTCCTGGCGATCGTGGTGGCGGCGAATTTTGGTAAATTACCGCTTTCCCAACTTCAGCGCATTCCCTATTACGATGCGATCGCCCACTTTTTCTTGTACGGGACGGCAACGGTTCTCATCCACCGAGCCTGCAATCGCAAAATGCGGCGATTGTGGGGCATTCTGATTCCTTGGGGACCCTTTCTCTTTACCCTGTTTGCCGTGGCTGAAGAAGCACTGCAACTGGTGTTGTCTCATCGTAGTGCCAGCTTTATCGATCTAAGTGCCGATTTGTGTGGAATTGCTCTCTTCTACTGGGCGAGCGAACAATTCGATCGGCATCGATAGCCAGGAACTCGACGCATGTAGGCCGCCACGCATTAATATAAGTTGTTTGGGTTAGCACTTTTCGGACTATTTTTCGGAGATTGTCGAACCCCATCTTGAGGAGTATTCGAGGTCAACCTTTTCCACCTCCCAAACATGCAACCCAAATCCAGTCTGGAAAAGTTGCTTGCCCCTGTGGCATGGGAAAACCTTTAACTTATGATGAGAACAATCAATAAAAATCGTCTTTTCTGGATTGGAGCCTCGATCGGACTGATATTAGATCGGCTGACTAAATACTGGGTGGTACAAAACTTTACCCTTTCTCAGAGTATCCCCTTATGGCAGGGGGTTTTTCATTTGACCTACGTCACCAATACCGGGGCGGCATTTAGCCTGTTTGCCGGCAGCGTGTGGCTGCGCTGGCTGTCGCTGTTGGTGAGTCTGGGTTTGATGGCACTGGCATGGTTCGGTCCCCCATTGACGCGCCCCGAACAAGTCGGATACGGTCTAATCTTAAGCGGTGCGATGGGGAATGGTATCGATCGCTTTGCCACGGGAGAAGTTGTCGATTTTCTCGATTTTCGTTTGATTCGATTTCCGATATTTAACGTTGCCGACGTGTTTATTAACCTCGGGATTATCTGTTTGCTGGTTGCCATGTGGCAACAGTCTTCAGAAACCCAATAGTATCGAGTTCGGCTCGAATGCGGTTTAAATTTTATAATTTGGGGTGAGGCGAGCCTAGAGAATTGGGAACCATTTCCGATCGCTATCCCTCCCGATCCCTGGCAACCCGTGCACGATCGAGATCCGACAACTCCAAGATAAACTCTAAAACAAACTCCAGATAGGGAAAACCTCGATCGATTTTGAGTCGGCTTCGAGATCGCCAGAGCATTACACCAAACCGAAACCCGACGAGATCTCACTCGATCCTCTTTTCCCCACCTCCTGAAACGGCCAACGTTTGCAGACTTTCGATCCAGACGAGTGCAATCCTAGACCCATGACTTCACCCCAGCCTCCCCAACAACCTAACTCGAACCAACCCGATACCCAACCGCCGAAAACTTTTTTGGGGAAAGTGACCCAAGTGGTCAAAAAAGCGGCGCGGGTGGATTTTAGCAAGTTGGCCCTCAAACCCGATGCCCGCGTTCCCGAACTCTGGGTGCAAGAAGGAGACCAGAGTAAAGCCAAAGTGTATCCTCTCCTGGGCGATCGCTATGTCGTGGGGCGCTCTTCGAGAGCTTGCGATATTGTCGTTCGCAGTTCCGTGGTCAGTCAAACTCACGCTTCTGTGTCCCGCGACAGCCAGCAGAAGCGTGCTGCGTTCACCCTCGAAGACGAAAAATCTACCAACGGCATCTATCGGGGACGGCGGCGGATTCAAGAATGCGAACTGCATCACGGGGATATCTTCACCCTCGGACCTCCGGAACTAACCGAAGCGGTGCGGGTGCAATATGTCGATCCGCCCCCCTGGTACGTCAAAGCCTTTCGCTGGACTCTCTACGGTGCGGGTGGGGTAACGGCACTGGTGGGACTGTGGGTGGCCTACGAATGGACGAAGATTCCCGTACGTCCCCTGCCGCGATCGGTAACGGGTCCGGTGGTGGTCTATTCTCGCGATGGTTTGGCCCTGCGCCAGCAAACTCAAACCGCCCATATCGAGAAAAAACGACTCGCGGAATTTTCTCCTTACTTGGCTGATGCCGTTTTGGCTTCTGAAGATAGCCGCTTCAACTGGCACTTGGGCATCGATCCCCTAGGGATTTTGCGGGCACTGGCAACCAACATTCGCGGCGGGGGCATTCGCGAAGGGGGAAGCACGATTACCCAACAGCTTGCCCGCAGCCTGTATCGCGACTACGTGGGCACGGAAGATTCTGCCGGACGCAAGCTCAGAGAAGCAGTCGTCGCTCTCAAACTCGAGGCATTCTACAGCAAGAACGAGCTACTGCTGCTGTATTTGAATCGGGTCTTTCTGGGGCTGGATTTGTACGGATTCGAGGATGCGGCGCGGTTCTATTTCGGGAAGTCGGCGGCGGATTTGACTCTCTCGGAGGCGGCGACGTTGGTGGGAATCTTACCTGCCCCCAACAGTTTTAACCCGATTCAGAACTACCAGTTGGCCGTAGAGTATCGCGATCGCGTTATCGAACGGATGCGGGCGATGGGAACGATTTCAGCCGAGGAAGCCAATCTGGCACGGCGATCGCGCATCGATATCAATCCCAAAGCCGAGCAAATCCTCGAAAGTACGATCGCGCCTTATTTTTACGATCGCGTTTTTGTCGAACTCGAAGAGTTACTCGGAGTAGGACTGGCGCGCGAGGGCAATTTCATCGTCGAAACGGGACTCGATCCGCGCTTGCAAACCCTGGCTGAAAGTGCGATCGAAAGTGGCGTGAGTACCCTCGGCACCAGTGCGGGGTTTTCCCAAGGGGCCTTAGTGTCGATCGATACCCGCGATGGGGAAATTCGCGCCCTCACCGGCGGCGTGGATTACCAAGCCAGCCAATTTAATCGGGCCACGCAAGCCCTGCGGCAACCGGGATCGACCTTCAAGGTGTTTGCCTATGCAGCGGCTCTTGAAGACGGGTTTTCTCCGGGTAAAATTTATTCTTGCGACCCGCTGAGTTGGCGGGGACAATCCTTTAGCGGCTGCGAGCGTACCAGCGGCAGCGCCACGATGTATCAAGGGTTGGCACAGTCGGAAAATTCCGTGGCCTTGCGAGTGGCGCAAGATACGGGACTCGATCGCGTGGTACAGATGGCGCGCAAAATGGGCATCACTGCCGATCTCAATCCCGTACCCGGTTTGGTTTTGGGGCAAAGCGAGGTGACGCTATTGGAAATGACCGGGGCTTACGGGGTGCTGGCCAATCAAGGCTGGTTCAACCCCGCCCACGCCATCCGCCGAGTCCTAGACAGCAGCGATTGCACCGATCCCAACGATCCCAAAACCTGCCGGGTCATCTACGATTACGAGCGCGACACCTACAATAGTCGCCGCGCCGTTCCCCCGGAGGTGGCTTTTACAATGACGGAATTGTTGCGGGGCGTGGTGCAAAGCGGAACGGGAACGGGGGCATCTTTGGGCCTCGATGGTGCGGGTAAAACGGGAACCACCAACAATGGGGTAGATCTGTGGTACGTTGGCTACTTACCCAGTCGGGCGATCGCCACTGGAGTCTGGTTGGGCAACGATGACAATACCCCCACCTATGGTAGTAGCGGTCAAGCCGCTCAAGTTTGGAAGGACTATATGGGGCAGGCGACACGGTAGATTGGCAGAGGGCTGGGGAGGCTTCGGAGGCTTCGGGAGACAGAGACAAGGGGACAAGGAGACAAGGGAGAATTTTGCATTCATTCCCCCGTTTCTCCCCCTCACCGCGTCACCGCGTCCTTCCATCTCCCTCATCTCCCTCATCTCCGTCATCTCCCTCATCTCCCTCACCTCCCTTCTCCGCGTCCCCGCGTCCCCGCGTCACCGCGTCCTCCCATCTCCCTCATCTCCGTCATCTCCCTCATCTCCCCTCACCGCGTCCCCGCGTCACCGCGTCACCGCGTCCTCCCATCTCCCTCATCTCCCTCATCTCCCTCACCTCCCCTCACCGCGTCCCCGCGTCCCCGCGTCACCGCGTCCTCCCATCTCCCTCATCTCCCCATCTCAAATGAGCCATCCTCGCCTGCATCCCGATACCATCGAAGAAGTCAAGCAACGTGCCGATATTCACGATGTCGTTTCCGAACACGTCGTCCTGCGCAAGCAGGGTAGAGAATTTGTGGGCTTGTGTCCGTTTCACGAAGAAAAAACTCCTAGCTTCCACGTCAACCCCACTAAACAGATGTATTACTGTTTCGGGTGCGCCAAGGGGGGAAATGCCATCACATTTCTCAAGGAAATCGGTCAGCAGTCTTTTACGGAAGTGGTGCTGGGGTTAGCGCAGCGCTATCAAGTTTCTGTCAAAACCCTCGCCCCGGAACAGCGCCAAGAACTTCAGCGCCAACTTTCCCTGCGCGAGCAGTTGTACGAAATTATGGCGGTGGCGGTGAGTTTCTTCGAGCACGCTTTGCGCCAACCTCAAGGGAAAATCGCCCTGGATTATCTGAAAAACCAGCGCCAACTCTCAGAAGCGACGCTGCAACAGTTCCAACTGGGGTACGCGCCGGAGGGATGGGAAACCCTCTATGGCTATTTGGTACGCCAGAAACACTATCCGGTGGAGTTGGTGGAAAAAGCCGGACTGATCGTTCCTCGGCAGTCGGGAAGCGGGTATTACGATCGCTTTCGCCACCGGTTGATGATTCCCATTCGCGATGCCCAGGGTCGCGCGATCGGGTTTGGAGGAAGGACGCTGACGGACGAACAGCCGAAATATCTCAATTCCCCGGAAACGGAGTTATTCGATAAGGGAAAGACGCTATTTGGGTTGGATAGGGCGCGGACGGCGATTTCTAAGGACGATCGGGCGGTGGTGGTGGAGGGGTATTTCGATGCGATCGCCCTTCAAGCTGCGGGGATCGAAAATGTCGTCGCCTCCTTGGGAACGGCGCTGAGTTCCTATCAGGTGAAACAACTCCTGCGCTATACCGAATCCAAACAAATTATCCTCAATTTCGATGCGGATGCGGCTGGGATTCGTGCGGCCGAACGGGCGATCGGGGAAATCGAAACTCTAGCTTATCAAGGGGACGTACAACTGCGGATTTTAAATATTCCCGAGGGGAAAGATGCCGATGACTTCCTCAAAAGTGCGTCTGCCGATCGATATCGAGAACTGGTAGAAAATGCTCCCTTGTGGTTAGATTGGCAAATTGATGGAATTGTTGGTAAGGGAGATTTAAAACAAGCCGATCGCTATCACCAAGCGGCTCAAGAAATGGTGAAGCTTTTAAGCAAAATCGGCAATGGAAATACTCGCACTTACTATACGAATAAATGTGCCGAGCAACTCAGCCAGGGAGACTCGCGGCTGGTGCCGTTGTTGGTCGAAAATTTGGTGGCGCGAATTCGCAAGCGGCGATCGAATACCGATCGAGATCGAGCGAGTTCCAATTCTGTTACCCCTCTCCCCATGGGAGCCGATCGCACCTCGATCGAACGGGCAGAAGCACTGCTGCTCCGGATTTACCTTCATTGCCAATCCCATCGAACGACCCTACTTCAAGAAATACAAACCCTCGAAGAAAACGAGATTTCTTTTAGTATTTCCACTCATCAAATTTTGTGGGAAAAACTACTCGAAGTCGAACAGACATTAACTCTAGAGCCGATCGAACTCATTTCCCAAATTCAAGAACAACTCGAAGATGCCGCCATCGAACGCGATCGCCTCTCTTCCATTCTCCATTTAGATGAAAAACTCGAGCAAGATATTCTCCGTACCCCCCTCACTATTCGCGCGGCGATCGCTTGTTTGGAAAAAGCCGTTCGGCAAGCACGCTACCGCCATTTCATCCAGTTGTGGACGAAAACCGATTGTGCCGAAGAACCGGAACTCGCCCGACAGTACCAAGAGCAACTTTACGCGGAAAAAGCGCGAATTTCCGAACTCGATCGCCAACGTTTCCCCAGTTTTGAAGAGTTAATTCGCCATCCCGTCGATTCTTAAATCGATCGTATCGGCTGCTCTGGGCTTATTTCTTCTCGTCGGGTTCGAGCTGATGTCCGAGAATCGAAAAAACTCGGCGTTCTTCAAATAATTGGACTAATTCTGCGTTAAGTTTTTGCTCTCGTGCTTCTTCGCGCAGAATTGCCAGTGCTTCTTTGACGGACAAGGGTTGTTTGCAGGTTCTCGCTTCGGCAGTGAGTGCGTCGTAGATGTCGGTAATCGCCAAAACCTGCGCTCGGATGGGGATATCTTTTTGGCTTAAACCCCGAGGATAACCGCTCCCGTCGAGCTTTTCGTGGTGTGCGTAGGCAATTTCGGGGACTTTGGTTAACTCTCGAGTCCAGGGAATTTGCTGGAGAAACTGGTAGGAGTAAGTAACGTGGGCTTCGACGAGGGAGCGTTCTCGCACGGTCAAGTTTCCTCGAATTAAGCTCAATTGTTCGAGTTCCCCCGGATCGAGTAGTGGTTCTGACTTCCCATCGAGGTTTTCGTAGGTATACTCGGCAATTTCTTGCAGTTGGACGAGGAGTTCTTCGTCAGGCTGCCCGCAGGTATTGGCTCGTTCGATCGCCTGCCAGTATCGATCGAGTCGAGCCAAAGAGGCACTCAATTCACCGTCGAGTCGTTCGATGGGCGCATCCGCCTCCGCTCGATCTGCTGCAAGGGCCTTCTGGTATTTGGCTCGCGCGCATTCGAGTTCCAGGGTGCGCCGCACGAACGCAAATCGCCCCCGCAGCAGCTCGAGTCGTTCCGGGTAAAGCTTCGCGGGTTTGGTGAGAAGGGCTTCGGGAACGCCGAGTTTGCCACAATCGTAAAGTAGGGCGGCGTAGCGCATCTCTTGCAGTTGGCGTTCGTTCCAATGGACGAGTCGCAAGGTTCCGGTGCTGACGGTATTGACTTCTTCGCACAACCGCACCGAAAGCTGAGACACCCGTTCGGAATGACCGGATGTAGACGGATCGCGGGCTTCGATGGCTTCGACGGAGGCTTTGACGAATCCCTCAAAGAGTTGTTCGATTTCGGTCTGGATGCGATCGCGCTCGATGGAAATCCCCGCTTGGCTGGTGAGCGATCGCACCACTCGCTCTTCCCAATCGGAAAAGGGTTGCGTGACTTCCTGAACGTTTTCGGGTTTGAGTAAAAATTCGGGCTTTTTCTTGCGATTGAGCAGTTGCAAAACCCCAATGGTTTCTCCCTGACGATCGCGCATCGGCAGGACTAACACCGAGCGCGTGCGATAGCCGATATCCTGATCGAAGTTGCGATTGAGGTGGTACGGTGCTTCGGGGGGCAGGAAATAAGCATCGGAAATGTTGAGAGTTTCTCCGGTGAGGGCAACGTATCCGGCTAAACTCTCATCGGTGAGGGGAATGGCAAATTCGCGAAAGGAAATGAAGGGGCGCGATGCATTTTGGGCGGCTTTGAACAAGAGCTTGGGCTGAGAGTCGCTGCGATCGACTAAATATACGCTCCCGGCATCGCTACAGGTAATCTCGCGACTTTTGGATAAAATTAAATTCAACAATTCGCCCAGTTTGTAGCTTCCAGAAAGTGCTACGCCGATTTCGAGCAATTTTTCGATCGGTTGAACGTTCTCGACTTGAATCTGTTTTCCCGATTGGGTTAACAGCTCTGGATTGTCTGCCGCCATAACAATTTCAAGATAAACAATTCGAGAGGTTCGAGTCGGGTCAGTACGATCGCGGCTCGAATCCTCTCGACTTCAACACCTAGCTTACGAATGGGTCTTACAAACCCGAGATGACTTGCGCGAGTTGGAAATCTTGCTCGGTCAGCCCTCCAGCATCGTGACTGGTTAAGCTAACCGTGACCTTATTGTATGAAATCGTCAAATCGGGATGATGTCCGGCTGCTTCGGCCGGTTCGACCAAACGATTGACGAAATCGATCGAACCGATAAAATTTTCAAAAACAAACGTTCGGACCAAGCTCCGATCTTTAACGCTCCATTGAGGAACTTGGCTGGCTTTTTTCTGAATTTCTCCATCGTCAAGCAATGGCATATTGCACCCTCGAAATTACAAACGACTCATCTTCAAATGCTTAGAGGCTCAGACGACTGCAAGTTGAGTGAGTTGTCGATGCGTGCCTCGCGTCACTTAAAAATACTTAAGAATGACTATCCGCTCCTACTCGGTTGTATCGAGAAAAACTCTCGATGTATGGAAGTAGGAGCGGTGTAGCGGGTCTTCAGACTGGAACCTGACTGCCGGAAGGAACTCCAGCTCGACTGGTTCTTAGAGGACTACCAAGAGTCTCCAAAGAGACAGCCGATCTTAGAGAACGGCCCCGGCACACAGCCGGCTAAGTCCAATCTGATGACCCTTCAAATTACTGCTATCTTGCATGGGCATCACCTCCGCTCTATGATTAACGGCAACAATCGCGACCTTCGCGATCTCACATAGCATAGCACAAGTCACGAGAAGGCCTCCCAAGCCTCCGATCTAGGCGATCGAGATCGACTCGACCTCTTTAAAATAGAAACAGCAAAATAGAAACAGCGAACGGGGAACTCCCCCAACTCTCGTCTGCTTTCTCCATTCAAATTTGCGATCGATTATGGACTACGATGATGCGCTAATTTCTCCTCGAGACTCTCAAGTGCCCAAAGCTCCTTTAGGAAGGCGAGGATGGGCGTTTGCCATCGACGCGATCGCCGTTTGGTTTTTGAGCGCCCTGCTAGGGGGAACCTCGTGGGCGGGGGCAATTTCCTTTCTCGTCGCCTGGTTTGGATTGCGGGTGATTTTGCCCCTGCGCAATCGCGCCCAGAGTCCCGGTCGCTGGGCGTTCGATCTCAAGCTGATCGACGAGCGGTATCAGGGAATGCCCAGTTTTGCCGAACTGTGCAAGCGAGAAGCCATCGCCGGGTTCGGGGCCTGGTTGGCGGTGACCGGATTTGTCAACCTCAGTCCGGTCAATGGCGCGTACTTGCTGTTGATGGTGCCTTTGGGCATCGATTGCGGGATTGCCTTTGCCGACCCGACCGAGCAACTGGCATTTCACGATCGAGTCAGCGGCACTCTCGTCGTCGGATCGCGCCGGGGCTACTCTCTCGACTTGAAGGTGAAAAAGTGGGTTGCGATAATTCGCAAGCGCGTGTAACAATAGGAAGTTGCGTCTAAATTTTGTTAGGAATCGGGAAATAAGAAGGTCATGGCCAAAGGCGTTCGCATTATTATCACGCTAGAATGCACGGAATGTCGCACCAATGTCGCCAAGCGATCGCCAGGTGTGTCGCGCTATACCACGCAAAAAAACCGTCGCAACACGACGGGACGGCTCGAAATTAAAAAGTTCTGTCCCCACTGCAACCGCCATACCCTACACAAGGAAACGAAATAGGGTAGGGTCCGAACGCTTGACGAGCGCCCGTAGCGCTAATTGCGAGAATCAACCCTCGCCCTCAAGTTATTTGTCGAAATTAAATTCGTTTAGATCGTTATAGATACACGCATACCAGTATGTCCTCTTTTTACCGCCGCCGAGTTTCTCCAATCAAACCGGGCGATCCCATCGATTATAAAGATGTCGATCTGCTGCGCAAATTCATCACCGAACGCGGCAAAATTCTCCCCCGTCGCATCACTGGCTTAACCGCTAAGCAGCAGCGAGATTTGACGCGCTCGATCAAGCGAGCTAGGATTCTAGCGTTGTTGCCATTTATCAATAAAGAAGGATAATCGCACCAGAAGATCGGTTGGTTGTCGGACTCGCGAGCCGTCAACTCAAACCGTTTAAAGTTCGACATCGTGCATTTTGGGGATATGCGAGCAGGTGGAGAAGGGTCAGCTAATCGAATTTCGCATCCAGGGAGAACGTCGCCTCGCCGTTCTCGAACGTCCTGAAGGGAAAAAAAACTGGGTGGCGATCGATGAATTCGGTCAGTCTCGCACCCTCACCCCCAAGCAGATTTCCTACCTTGTTGAAGGTCAAACTTACAAAAGCTCGGAAATTGCCAGTTTTCGTCAAGACGTAGAGAATTACCTCGATCCCTCGAGTTTGGAGGTTGCTTGGGAAATCCTGATCGACGATAGCGCGGCGGTCAATCCTCAAGAAATGGCAGAATTGCTCTTTAGCGATCGCAGCCCTCCCCCATGCTACGCCGCCCACTGCATGTTGTTCGAGGACAAAATTTATTTCAAGAATAAAGGCGATCGCTACGAACCTCGCCCCAGCAGCCAGGTTGCCGAACTCAAGCACCAAATCGAGGTCGAGCGCCTGCGGCAAAGAGAATGGCAGGATTTCCAGGAGAAAGTGCAACAAGCACTCTTGTCGGGGGCAGGGGAGTGGAACGAGCGCGATCGCCTGCGTCTGGAGGCCCTCGAACGATTTGCCGCCCTAGGCGAAGAAGCCCCCCATCGCACTCCAGCCCTAGAACTCTTACAAACTCTCGAACGACCGGAAACTCCCCAAGCGGCATTCGATCTCTTGGTCGATTTGGGTCTTTGGAGTCCCTACGAAAATCTATTTTTGCGCCGCGCTGGGATTCCCACCTATTTTTCTAGCCAGGTTCTTGAAGTGGCGCAATGCTGTTTGAATTCGCCTCCCCCCGATCCCGAAACCGATCGGTTGGATCTCACCCATCTAAAAATTTATACCATTGACGATGCCAGCACCGTCGAAATCGACGACGGCTTGAGCGTTGAATATCTCGACGACGGTCGGCAGCGGTTGTGGATTCACATCGCCGACCCCACTCGCTGGCTGTCTCCGGGAGACGAGCTAGATTTAGAAGCTCGCCGCCGCTGTACGACCGTGTACCTGCCGACGGGGATGATTCCCATGCTCCCGGCAGAACTGGCCACCGGACCGATGAGCTTGAACCCCGGAAAAACCTGTTGCGCCCTGAGTTTTGCCGTCATTCTCGACGAAACGGGCAAGGTGAGCGAGTACAGCATTCATCCGACCTCCGTGAAGCCGACCTATCGGCTGACCTACGACGATGTCGATGAAATGCTCGAACTGGCAATCGAGGCCGAACCGGAAATCGCCACCTTAGCGCGGTGGGCGACCCAACGGCGAGCTTGGAGACAATCTCAAGGTTCGATTTTCATCAGCATGCCCGAAGCGAGTATTAAGGTCAAAGATGACGAGGTGACCGTTGACGTACTTGAAGATTCTCGCGCGCGTAATTTGGTGGCGGAGATGATGATTTTAGCTGGGGAAGTTGCAGCCGATTACGGTCAAACCCACAGCCTGCCCATTCCATTTCGTCATCAACCGCAACCGGAACTCCCCTCAGAGGAAGAACTGCTGCAACTGCCGCCGGGTCCGGTGCAAGCGTGCGCCATTCGCAAGTGCATGCCCCGCAGCGAGATGAGCCTGACCCCCAACCGCCATTCGAGTTTGGGTTTGGCAACCTACACCCAAGTGACTTCACCCATTCGCCGCTACAGCGATATGCTGGCTCACTTCCAAATTAAAGCCCATTTGCGCGGCGACCCCCTGCCCTTTTCCTACGAACAAATGCAGCAAATGATGATGAGCATCGGTTCGGTAGTCAAAGAAGCGGTGTGGGTGGAGCGCCAGACCAATCGTTTTTGGTGTATCGAGTACTTGCGCCGTCACTCCGACGAAGTTTGGCAAGCTTTGGTACTGCGTTGGATTCGCGAAGATGAAAACTTAGGCTCGATTCTGCTCGAAGATTTGGGGATGGAGTTCGTCTGGCGTTTCCCCAAACCCTTTGCGTTGGGATCGCGGATTAATTTGCGAGTGGCCTATGCCGATCCCAGTGTGGATGTGATTCAGTTTCAAGAGTACAATCCTTCGGCGGCCTCCGCATCAAGTGCGTAACCCGTGGGGTCGCGAAATCGCCAACCCTGAAAGAAGTCCAAAACCTTCGCGGTTTTCGATTGGCTCCAGCTCGATCGAACTGAAACTTTGTTGAGATCGAGTCAGAAAGCGCGGTTCTTGTGGCAAGATCCAGATTGAGAGGAACCCAAATCTCTCGGGTCGATCCTCCGGTAAAGTTTTAGAGCCATCGGATTTTCTATCTCCCGTTCCCTAACCCCTGCGCGCCGCGCGATATGTTGCTCTCCCTGCGGATTGAAAACTTTGCATTAATCGATCGCCTCGACCTAGACTTCGGCTCTGGTTTGAACGTACTGACTGGAGAAACCGGGGCGGGAAAGTCGATTATTCTCGATGCCCTTCATGCTCTGCTCGGGGGCAAAGTTTCCGGTCGAGCCATTCGTACTGGTGCGTCGCGGGCCTCGATCGAAGCCATTTTTGCCCTCAACCGAGCGGGGTTCGAGGAAGCGCGGGCGCGAAATATTCAGGTGCGAGACTCGCAAGCGGTGACAATTTCTCGGGAACTGTGGCTGACCCAACGAGGATGTCGGAGTAAGTACCGAATCGATGGCGTTGTCGTCAACCAAAAACAGATGCAAAGTTGGCGCGATGTTCTCGTGGAAATTACCGCCCAAGGTCAAACGGTACTGCTGGGCAAAAGTACCGAGCAACGGGAACTGCTCGATCTTTATGGGGGGGCGCTCCTGTTCGAGGCACGGCAGCAGGTTGCCGCTTGTTTTGCGACTTACCAAAGTGCCAAGCAAGCCCTGGAAAAACGGATGCAATCGGAACAGCAGCGCTTGCAACAGCTCGATCTGTTCGCCTACCAACTCGAAGAACTCCAAAGCGCTCAATTGGGCGAACCCGACGAACTCGATCTGTTGCAACAAGAAGCCCAACGCCTCGCCCACGTCGTCGAATTGCAGCAGCAAAGTTACCAAGTCTATCAAGCTCTCTATCAAAACGATGACGGTCTCGACTCGGCGGCGGATTTACTTGGAACCGCGCAAACCCGACTCCAAGATATGGTGCGCTACGACAACAGCCTCGAGGCAATTTTAGAGATGGTTGATGGGGCGCTAGTGCAAGTGATGGAAGCCGGACAGCAAATTAACTCCTACGGCGATACCCTCGAGAGCGACCCCCAACGATTGACCGTCGTCGAAGGGCGCATCGCTCAGCTCAAACAGATTTGCCGCAAGTACGGCCCGACCCTCGCCGAGGCGATCGAACTCGCTCGCTCTCTGCAAGCCCAACTCGACGACCTCAACGGTACCGGTCTGTCCCTCGAAGAACTCGAAGAAACCCTCAAGGAAAAAGCCAGCAAACTTACCGATGCCTGCGCCGAGCTAACCCAACTGCGCCAAAAAACCGCTTGCCAACTCGAAGCCAGACTGGTGGAGGCTCTCAAACCGCTGGCAATGGAAAAAGTTCAGTTTCAGGTCGAGGTGAGGGCCACAGAAGCGAGCGCCACGGGAGCCGATCGGATTACCTTTTGCTTTAGCGCCAATCCCGGCGAACCCCTCCAACCCTTAAGTGAAACGGCTTCGGGGGGGGAAATGAGTCGTTTTCTCCTCGCCCTCAAAGCTTGCTTTGGGGAAGTCGATGCCGTGGGGACTCTCGTCTTCGACGAAATCGATGCTGGGGTTTCAGGCAAAGTAGCCGGCGCAATTGCGGAGAAACTACACCAACTGTGCGATCGCCATCAAGTTCTGTGCGTCACCCACCAACCTCTGATTGCGGCGATGGCCGACAAGCACTTTCGAGTTGATAAGCAAATCGTCGCCGATGGCGATGATGCCCAAAACTCCCAACCTGGAGAGCGAACCGTCGTGCGCGTGCGTCCGCTCGATTTCGACCGGCGCAGACGAGAGCTAGCCGAACTCGCCGGTGGAGGCTCCGCTCGAGAAGCTTTAACCTTTGCCGATGCCCTTTTAAGTCAAGCCTCGGACCTGCGTCACTCGTAAAATTCGTCGCATTTTTGAGTAATATGCGTATGAGTACTCTGATTTGCAAGATAGGCACGATCGAGAGTACTTATTTGCAAGATAGAGAGTACACTGGTGATGAGTCACTGCTGTATCAATACGGCAATAATTTCGTTCGAGCGCCGCTTCTTGTTTCAACTTCTCTGTCTGACGGCACAGTCTGACGGCACACTATCTATCAGCTTGAGTCAAGCACTATGACATCCGCACCTCATCAAGAACCCATTACGACGATTGATGTAGAACCCGTGCGGGAAGCATCTTCCCCCCCGCGCCAAAGCACCTCTAGTAGTGCTTTAGCCATAAGCCAAGGTAGTTTTTCCACGTTCCTCGCTCCTCTGACCAAAGATAGCTTCCGAGAAGTGGTCTCTGGGGTTGAGGACAAGCTCAAAGTGGTCAATCAAACCCTGGGTATGCTCGATAGCTTGCTCGACTCTCAGGGGTTCGATGCCATTCTCAATGAGATGTTGCGATCGATTACCGAGAAAACCGGCGAGCTGCTCAACGCCGATCGCAGTACGATTTTCCTCCTCGACGAAGATAAAGACGAACTATTCACCATCGTTGCCAAAGACGAAAAAGGCAACGCCCTGGAATTACGCTTTCCAGCGACAGTCGGGATTGCCGGAGAAGTGGCCACCGAGAAAAAGCCCGTTAATATTCCCTACGACTTCTATAACGATCCCAGATCGGCAGCAGCGCAGCAATTTGATAAGAAGAATAACTATCGAACCTATACCATGCTGGCGATGCCCCTCCTGAATGAGGAAACGGGGAACTTAGTGGCCGTCGTCCAGCTGCTTAATAAGTTAAAACACGATGTCGATCCTCACGGGAGACTTGAAGATAAGATCGATCGCCAAGGATTTAGCTCGGAAGACGAACAGGTCTTTCGAGAATTTGCCCCCTCAATTCGCTTAATTCTCGAATCCTCCAAATCGTTCTACGCCGCGACTCAGAAGCAACGGGCAGCATCGGCACTGATGGCTGCGGTGAGTTCTTTAAGCCAAGCCAGCCTGGATTTAGAGGATACCCTCAAACAGGTGATGGACGAAGCTAAAAAGCTGATGAATGCCGATCGCTCGACATTGTGGCTGTTAGATGAAGAAAAAGACGAGTTGTGGACGAAAATCCCGATCGGGGATAAGCTTCAGGAGATCCGCATTCCTCAGACCGCAGGTTTTGCCGGGATGGTGGCCGAGTCTAAAAAACCGTTGCTGATTCCCTTCGACCTGTACGACGATCCGCGATCGGAAACCTCGAAAAAAACCGATCGACAAACCGGGTATCGCACTTGTAGTATGCTGTGTATGCCCGTGTTTAACTCCAATGGCGACTTAATTGGGGTGACGCAGCTCATCAACAAGAAAAAGCAAGGGGAGCACGAACCCTACGATCCAGAAAATTGGCCTGAAGCCCCCGAGCAGTGGAAATCCAGCTTCAACCGCTCCGATCAGGAGTTTATGGAAGCCTTTAACATCCAAGCTGGGGTCGCCCTGCAAAACGCGAAGCTCTTTGCTACGGTCAAGCAGCAGCAACAGCAGCAAAAAGATATTCTTCGCAGTCTCTCTAACGGGGTAATTTCTACCGATAAAAGGGGAAATATTATTGCGGTCAACGAGAGTGCGATGCACTTGCTGGGGATAGATGAAGGGACATCTCTCGATGCGATCGACCTGAAGAAAAGAGTAAGTCTCAAAGAAGGGAAATTTGCCGACTGGTTCAATGCGGCCCTGATGCCCAAAGAGGAGAAAGACCGCCAGCAGTACTATCCCAACCAAGTTTTGGTGATGGCTGACGGTGGGGAAGAGCAAAGCATCAACCTTTCGATTAACTCCATGGCCGATGCTGAAGATCCGGCAAAGGTAAACGGGGCGCTGGTGGTGATGGAAGATATCAGCGATGAAATGGAAGTCAAAAACTTGATGTACAAGTACATGACTCCAGAGGTCGCCGAGGCGCTGCTGGCGACCGGAGATACCGGACTCGGTGGCAAACGCAAGCGAGTGTCGGTGCTGTTTTCGGATATCCGCAGCTACACCACCCTCACCGAAAAGATGCAAGCCGAAGAAGTCGTGGCGATGCTTAACGCCTACTTCGAGGAAATGGTGGATGCCGTGTTTCTGTATGGTGGAACCCTCGATAAGTATATCGGCGACGCGCTCATGGCAGTGTTTGGTTCGCCCGCACCATTGGAAGATGATGCCTGGTGCGCCATGCAAGCGGCGATCGCCATGCGGCAGCGATTGGCTCAATTTAACGAGCAGCGCAAAGCAGAGGGCAAAATGCCCATTAGCATCGGTATGGGCATCCACTCCGACGAGGTCGTTAGTGGAAATATTGGCTCGAGCAAGCGCATGGAACTCACCTCCATCGGCGACGGGGTAAACCTGGCTTCCCGTTTGGAAGGAACCAGCAAGCAGTACGGCGTGGACTTGGTGATTAGCGAGCAAACCTATCGCGCTTATGCTGAGTGGTTGGTGGTTCGAGAACTCGATTTTATTACCGTCAAGGGAAAAACCCAGCCGGTGACGATTTACGAACTCGTCGCGATTAAGAACACTGCTCCTAAAGGGAAAGAAGAACTCGGACGAGACATCTCTGAGGCGGAACAACAGACGATCGACTGTTACCACAAAGGGCGAGAATATTACCTAACACCCGCTCGAGAAAAGCTATCGGAGGCAGAACTCCTCGAGTTGTTGGATCGACTAGCCGAGCTGTCCCAAGAACAGATCGAGAGGATTTCCTTAAACGAAAAGCAAATGCTCCAAGGGATGCTCGGGAAACTTCCATTAGCCCAACTGACTGAACTGCTTGGGGAAAATACCTTAAAACGAATGCTCGAGACTGAAGATCTCAACGATGTGGCTCCGAGCGAAGCGAGCGCAAAATTACCCGCGCAAGTCTCGAAGCTGACACCTCGATTGGTGAAAAAGATGTTGGTGACCAAACTCAAGCAATTTGGCGGTACTCCGGAGTCCAAACAAATGCTCGAGGAAGAGGCAAAAGAGATGTCAGTGGCTCAGGTGAAGAAACTGATCGAATTGTGCAAAAAACCGTTTGTCACCAAAGCTAAAGCCGCATTTAAGAACGCTCAGACAGAATTTGAAAAGGTGCTGGCAATCGATCCAACCAATAAGGCGGCTAAATTACACATCGATCGCTGTATGCTCTTTGCCCAACAGCCTCCGGGTGAAGATTGGGACGGAGTTTGGAAACTCACGAATAAATAGCACGCCGTTTCGAGAACTGATAGTGTGGGGTTGGTGAGGTGGGGGTACAAGCCGATGTTTGAATCGCTGAACTCTCAGAATACAAAGCAGACGATCTATGAAGAATTTAAACTGGCAAACGGAAGAGTTAGAGTGGATCGAACGGGTTCGACAACTGCTCATCGAGTTGGCGCGAGCGAGCCTGGCCGATATTCCCAGACTCCCGGAAGATTTGTCCCAAAAAGCACTCCCCCTGATTGAAGGCGGACAGGATATATTAGACGCGGCCAGTCGTCAGGGACTTTCAGAAGCAGCGCGATCGCAATATCCAGAGTTGCAGTGGGTCGAGGAGGTGCGCCAGTTTTTCCTCGATTTGGTCAAAATTTCCCTCTCGGAACATCCCCGACTTCCCGAACATTTGTCCCGTAATGCCTTGGTTCTCGCCGAACAAGCCCAAGACATCCAAGACGAAGCTGAAGAATCCGCTGAGTTTGACGAACCCGCTCCTCCGGTAGAATCCAAAGTCGAAACGAAGCCCGAGAACGTCGCCACATCCGCAGCCTCCACCTCGAAAACATCGCTGACACCCGAGAGTTCCCCGAGTCTTCTGCTCGAAGCCCTACAAAAGAGCGTGAAGATTCAACAAGCGAACAGCTCTCGTGCCGACGCGCCAGAGTGGCCGCAGTTAATGAATTTGATCGATTTAGCTCAAAGTCTTTACCAGCGAGTTAAGCAATAGCATTAAGTTCGGATTGAGACAAACTCTGAGTCTTTGGTGAGTTGGGAGAGTCTTCACAGATATAGCTATATTCAGTGAAGTTAGAACACAGCCTGTTGAAGAACGGACTCGATCGCATCTCTGGGACTAGGAGATTGAGATCACAACTTGCGAACCCGACTTTTCCACCAAGCTCAACACTTTTCAATCCGATTCCAGTCTGCTGAACTCATCTGATGTTGACTTTACCTGGGAAAATGCTTTCTTTGAGATGATGTTCGCCCACATCGACACCAACGAAGTTAGTCTCCTATCATTGTGGTATTTCTTGCCGTACCTCATCGAAGGTGAAGCAGCCAATTGGCAAATCCTTTCATGCCTCCCCTCAGCCTGCTTGTTTTTTTTGTGGCTAGCTGTTGAAGGGCAAATGTGACTCCTCCCAAGCTCAGTTTTCATATTTAGTGGACTCCTGTCGGGGTAATCCACGTGTACCCATACCCAAAATTTTAGACTTGGGCAGGCACTCAGATACACCCTCCCGTTTATTTTTCAGGCTATGCACGGGGGTACTACCCCCACAAGGGTGAGGTCTATATTTCCTAAAAGCGCTATCAATCTCTTTAAAATTTTGGATTCAATATCTAATACTAATATCTAACTATTTAATAAAATTTATATTGATTATTCACTATCCCTTTTATTGAAAATCAACTATTTTGTCTTTTTCCAGTCTATTACTTCTATTACTCTTTAATAGTCCAAAATTCAAGATATATATAAGTATCAGTATTTATTTCTATAGCGAGATTAAGGTTACATTTTTCAAGCAGGTTCTCATCGAGCGTGCTCTCTACATAAATTATTATCATAATGTTCTAATATTCTCGATTATTAATACTCATACACTAGGTGATTTTGGTTCAAAACCCCGTTTAGCAAAGATTTTATGACTTTCATGAGGGGTAAGAGTCTAAAGGGGTGATCAACTCTATTTTCGTGATAAAGACTAAAAAAATTAAGTTTTTTAGGTAAGTCGAGCAATTTAAGGTGCTGCCTACTAACAGAAAATGTTAAAATTTATATCGTAAAATGTGGAGACTTTTTGAATAAGAAAAAGACTTAAGTAAGAGACTTAGTTACAAATAAAAAGGAACTTTTTATTTGTAATTAAAATAGACTAGGTGAATAATCAATTATTTATATTTATACTCATTGCTTTCACCCAAAATATTTGTTAGTTTACGACTGTGAACGAAAGTATTGATTTCAGGGTGATTTAAATATGACTAATATTACTGGTAGTCGATTCGATGATACTTTGACGGGTAATCCCGGTCGTGACCTAATCAGGGGACTTGAAGGAAACGATCTTCTTGATGGTCGTTCTGGAGCTGACACTCTCTTTGGCAATCAAGGAAATGATACCTTGATTCTTGGAAGTGGAGGTGTTCGTGGTTTTGGAGGCCAAGGAAACGATCGACTCTTTGGCAGTTCTACAAACGATTTTCTAAATGGTGAAATTGGTAGCGATACTTTACGCGGTGAAGGAGGTGATGACACCTTAGTAGGTGGTAACTTAACCGGTGACACCAACGATACAATCTCCGGGAACGACGGTAACGATCTAATCTTCGGAAACAATGGCGACGATCTCTTGCGAGGCCAAAACGGTGTAGACACGATCTATGGCGGTCAGGGCAACGATAATATTGGAGGAAATGATGGAGACGATGTCCTTGTTGGTGATTTCGGTGCGGACACACTCATTGGCAGTCGAGGAGATGACACATCTACCGGCGGCTTCAATGACGACCTGTTCATCTACAAGTTTGTGAATGGGGATGATGATGTCATTACCGATTTTCAAGGAGGTTTTCCGACCGAGGATATCTTGCGGATTGAGAACCCAAGTAATTTAGTTGTTGACCCCAGCACAACCGGCCGGAATGGTCAGGATTTGAGGCTGGCTTTTTTAAACACTGCTTCGAATCAGCGTGGCTCTGTGACCCTTGAAGGACGCGCTGACTTGCTAGGTCGAGTGTTTCAACTTGGCATTCCGATCTCTGACTTTGAAAATCTTCGCCTCCCCAATCCCTTACCCTTGGAAGAGAAACCCGATTCTGATTCCTTGAAGGAAAATCAAACAACGACTCAGGTCGATCTATCCACCCTGCCCGAGGGCGATCTCGTTACCATGGGTGGTGAAACCTTTATAGCACTACGCAAATACGTTAGGACATATTTTGAAGGCGGCATCTACACAATCTCGAAGGTGAGGAAATTCCTTTAACCTCTGCTTCATCCATGTCTTTAAAACAGCCCACCAATTCT